>JAYKHH010000187.1:0-21395 GCA_035285265.1 Leptolyngbyaceae cyanobacterium
TACATAAGTCTTTTGTTTTGTGTTTCAGGTTCTTTTGGCCCCCTAAATCCCCCAATTCTGGGGGACTTTGATCCGGAAACCCCCCAGAATTGGAGGGTTGGGGGGCTGAGCGGAGTTGTGTAGACACGGTAGCCTTAGAAAGGGAGGCAAATCCTAGAAAGCCCCCCTTTCTAAGGGGGGTAGGGGGATCGGTTCGGATTCAGTGCATCAGAATCCGAACTGGGCGGATTAGAGATAGACAGTCTAAATAGCTACCAGTTGCTAGGGAATAGATTTGAGAAAAGTAGGATCGGAGGCTGGGTTATAGACATCCACCTTGACTTCCACCGGTACCTTAATCGTTGGCCCTGTCACTCCAGCACGATTGCTAGGGCTACCCTGGAGCCGTTGAGAACTGGTGCGTTGCTGGATCACACGATCCGCACTTCCGGTATAAACCTGGGTGCTAGTTTGGGTGATCGTGTTGCCCACACACGCACCTTCGCTTTGCAAATCAGTTGTGTTGGTTTGTTGAGCGGGTTGCTTTGCCCCCCGTAGGGCCGCTTGAATCGAGATATCTGTCATCACACACTGAGCAGAAGCAGGTGGGGTAACGGTAGCGATCAAAGACAAACCTGAAATTGAGGTTAGGAAAAGGAGGGAAGCAAAGTTTAACTTCATGGGTTCTGATCACTCATCGCAAGGTTAAAGCTCACAGATTTGGTAAACCATTTATTGACACACCCGTGTGAACGTAGAGCTATAGGTTTGGACTCGATTTTGACCGGAATTTCCAGTCCGAGTTTTCTGATAGGTATGGCTATTTTGATTGCAATGCGATCGCTGCTTCTGAATTCCCTGAGGGAGTCTGGCACGAGTTTTGCCTGGGTAACGGTAACGCCACCAGGAGCCAGGTCGATTCATCAGCCTGGGATTACCATTGGTAGATACCTTCACTTGAGGGGTTGAGATTCTAACCTCTCCATTAGAAGTGACCTGAGTCCGAACATTCCCCGCTTGAATATCCACCGCACTGGCTGGAAACATCACCGTACAGGACAACACAGCACCTATACCTAGGCAAAAAAAAGATTTCTTGATCATTACAGGAGATACCTCCCTTATTCGGAGCGATGCCGGTGGTGTGGGTAGCAAGCAGGCGATCGGCAGCACCTGCTTGCTCTGGATGAAAGTTAGGTTCGAAGCTGATCCGGATCAGCATCGAACCTGTCGATTCGGCATGAGGAAAGGAAGAGAGAGTAAGCATGGGGAAAAGGTGTTCAGATCGCCCATCTCAGCCCTATCCTTCTACCATCCTGACCCAGTGGAGAACAGAGCACTGGGAATCAAAGCCAGAATTCCCTTGCTACCCTGGAGACGTTGGTGTCCATCAACCAACCGTTGGGTTAGGGGGCATGGCAGTGCCATGCCCTGAGCAGGAATGGTGGGCAGAAGTATGCCTGCGACTACGAGGGTGGCTATTCCTCGAGCTTAATAACGACGCAAACGACGGGATGGACGCTGAATGTTTTGCTGTTTCGTCTCTTGCTCATTCTTTTGTTCAATAAGGTTGTCATAGCCTACTGCACCTGCAGTTTGATCGCTATATACGTATGCCTCTTGGTGGGCTCCAAAATCCCCAGACTTACGAGTTTGCCTGCGAATGTGTTGTTGCAAGGTACGTTGATTACTCTCTTGATGGATGTAGTTGCCTTCCCCAACTGCAGCGGCAGACTGATTATTGACTTGTTCGCTAATTTGATCAGCGTGAGCAGGTAAAGAGGTAAAGCCAAGGGCAACAGCAGATGCTAGACCGAGAAGATAAATGCTTTTCAGCATGGGACAAACTCCTTGAATAGATTGATAGGTCAGACTTCAACAAAGAAAAGTCAATCGCAACAGTCATGAATTTGAGGGCTCCAAAGGAAGAAGCTTTGATCTCAAGAAGATTGGATCATTTCCCCAGACTCAACAACTGCAAAACATCAAATCCTTTCTAAACTCACGACCACTGCATCAGTAGCACTACTTAAATATCGGTTTCGAGGCCCCGTTATATCCGTTTGACTACCCTATCCATAGAGTTGTTCCCACAAAAATCAGAAATACTACTGATTAAATAGTGTTTTTTGATAAATTATTCATGAAGCTTTGCGAGTATTCATTGAGCATCTCACCTCCAAGCTTGTTCGAGCCTGATTACGGCACAGCCCGACACCTATGATTTAATGCTGAAACAATCCCTCCCAGCTAACCTGACTCCCATGAAGCCTTATCAACGGGTACCGATTTTAGAGTGTGGTGAGCCACTCGTACCCATTCCAGTCAATCAATTTGCCTTGGAGTTGCCCCATGCCTATCAACAGTTAGATGCTCCCTATGGAGACAAGTCCCCGTACTATCTCCGTCAGGGGGTTCTCAACCGTTTAATTCAGGCTCAAGACCACCTCCAGCAGTCCTACCCTGGTTGGAAGATTCGGATCTTTGATGCCTATCGCCCGATCGCCGTACAACAGTTCATGGTGGACTACACCTTTACCCAACAGGTTGCGGCCCAAGGGTTGACACCAGAAATGCTCACTCCCGATCAGCATCAACGCATTTTGGCTCAAGTCTACGAGTTTTGGGCAATGCCCAGCCTCGACCCCGCCACCCCTCCGCCCCATAGCACGGGGGCCGCGATCGACGTTACCTTAGTGAATCAATTCGGTGAGGCCGTTGATATGGGTTCCCCCATTGATGAGATTTCTCCTCGCTCCCATCCTGACTACTTTGCAGCCAGTTCTGACCCCCAGGCACTCCAATATAACCACCATCGGCAACTCCTAGCAGGTGCTATGGAAACAGCAGGTTTTCAGCGCCACCCCAAGGAATGGTGGCATTTTTCCTGGGGAGACCAGATGTGGGCTTGGTTAACCCAGCAAACTCAGGCTCGGTACGGTGTAGTCTAGAAACCAGGTTTGAACCTACACTACATCCTCAACAGCAGGAACTCAGAGAAGTCGTAAAATAGTAACCAGACTAGCCTTGAAAACCTATTAAAAGCCGATGAACCAAGCAATCCTCAATCAAATTGTTGAACAGCTTGAGGCACTTGATCTAAAAGAACTCCAGCAGCTTAATCAGGTAATTCAGACACATTTGGGCAAGTCTGGCTTCCAGCAGAAAGAAATAGCTCTGCAAGAAACAGCTTCTCAACGAACAAAATTTCACCAAGCCCTATTGACTTCTGGATTAGTCAAACAGCTTAATCAACCTTCCAATACCCAACAACCAGAACGGCGACTCATTCAAATCCAAGGCCAGCCTATTTCTGAGACTATCCTTGAGGAACGTCGCTAGGTGACAGTTTATTTTGTGGATAGTAGTGCGCTAGTTAAACGCTACATTGCTGAAACTGGCTCAGCTTGAGTTATGAGCTTGTTTACTCCTGGGTTGAGCAACGATATCTTCATTGCTGCTATTACTAGGGTCGAGATTGTTGCTGCGATTACACGACGAGCACGGAGTGGAAGTATCAATACTACGGATGCCGTCTCAGCCTGTGCTCAGTTTCTCAATGATTGCCAGTCTGAGTATCAAGTTGTTCAAGTCACTGAAGATATCATCAACTCTGCAATACGCTTGGCTGAAGCCCATGGATTACGAGGCTATGATGCAGTTCAGCTAGCAGCGGGTCGTGAGATTAATGCACTTTGCTTGGCAAATAGCTTGCCACCCGTAACATTTGTATCTGCTGATAACGAGTTAAATGCAGCAGCAGTCAGTGAAGGTTTGATGATTGAAAACCCCAACTACTACCCTTAGCTCGACTTTATCGAATTGAAGCTAGTTTTGATGGGATTTGGATCGCATAACCCATCAAACCCAAACTAGGGAATCATTAATAGCTCCGTATGGTGCAGTTCACTAAAGGGGGAGAGGGCAGCCTCAGCTCTGGCTAAATCAAAGGCTGCATCTAGTTCAGTAAAGATTTGGCTAGCAATTTTTAGATGGTGTTGCCGTTGGGTGGAAATAGCGTGTCTGCCGATTTCGTAATGGGCTAGACCTTGGTCGTAGGGCATCGCAAATTGCTCCGCTGCTGCTAAGCTTCTCTGCCAAGCTTGTTGAGCTTGGGCGGGTTGGTTGGCGAGCCAATGGTAGAGACCTTGCCAAAGCCAAGCACTCGGTTGACCGATGGGAAAAACACGGGCAAATTGGTGTAAAGCTCGACAGGCAGAGCGGGCAGATTGAGCTAAGGATTCCAGTTCCGTAGATGTCTCAGGAGATTTCTCCCTAGGTGTCTCGGCAGAAATCTTGTCACGGCTCACTTGCCAAAGTCCTAGGTAGACTTGGGCAACCCCCGCATAGCCCTCAATTAAGTAATAGGAGCTAGGAGACGATAATTGATCGAGGCGATGAGCGGTTTCCTGAGCTGCCTGCTGCGCGAGGTCTAGTTTGCCCTGCCGCCAGCGGGCGATCGCCAGCATCCCAGAGGTCGCAGTCTCCGAGACTCGATCCGTATTTTGGGCAAACAGATGGAGAGATGCCTCTAGTAAATTCACTGCCGTATCGGTGTCCCCTAGACGTAGTAACCCCTCTGCCTGTCCATTCAGCCCCCAAGCTTGTTGCAACACATCCCCACTGTGATGGGCTGCTGTATAAACTTTTGTCCACAGTTCAATGCCACGGGCAAATTTGCCTTGGAGGTAGGCAGCTTTGGCAAGAATCGCCAGACTGGTGCCTAACTGATGCCGATCTTCAAAGCGATCGCAGATCTGACTGGCCTGCCCCAAAGCTGTTTCCACGGCCTGCCATTGCCCGACTCCGACTCCATAGGCACTCGTCACGATCAAAACCCGTGCTTCGGCAGCGATCGGTTGATTGACAATTTGGGCCGTTAATCGGGCTTGGTGACTGTACGCCTTCGCTAACCGATGCAGCCCCATCATGCCAGAGGCAAAGCAGCTACTGGCATAGGCGCGGGCTAATTCGGGCGACGGGCCAGCCCGTTCTGCTAGGTTCAGGGTGCGGAGTGCTGCATAGAGGGTTGGAACCACCTCATTGGCATGGTAGTAAAGCTCAGCAAACAAGTCGTAAATTCTAGCAGTTTCTAAGAGGGGTGCGACCTCTTCCGGTGAGTTGGTCTGAAAATTGAGGTAGCCCAGGCGATGCAGGGATTGCCGGATCAGTTGTCCTAGCATACTGGCCAACAGTTTTACCCCTAGCGTTGGCATGGGTCGGTTTAGCAAGATTAAGGCTCTTGCCAGGTGTTCACGACTTTCGGATAACTGCCCTAAACCCAGATAGGCTTCCCCCAATTGCCGCTCCCACAGGGCTTGCCGAAATTTAGGCGGGCTGATGCTTGAGGGTTCAGGCTGGTTGAGAGAGTCCACTTCCTCTCGATCGAGCCGCAGGTTGAGTTGCTGGTCGAGGGCGATCGCTTGGCTAAAAAATTGCACCGCTTCCTGGAGCGAGTTCGATCTCCGGGCTTGCTCCCCCGCTTTTTCTAGAAAATCAATCGCCTTGTCAAAGATCTCAGCTTTAGTCCAGTGATAGGCGAGTAGGGCATAGAAAGGAGACAAGTCACTGGCATAGGTGGCTTCGTACCACTCGGCTACCGACTGATGCAAATGCCGCCGCTGCACATAGAGCATCAGGTTATAGGCGACTTCCTGCGTGATGATGTGCTTGAACAGATAGGTGACTTCCAGGGCGGGACTTTGTTGTAGGGTGAAGTCCAGGCGTTCCAGGGTGTTGAGATAGTTAGGGATCTGGGCTTGATCGGCGGCGATCGGATAGGTGTGATGGATCAGGGGAGCGGTAAAGGTACGTCCCACGACACTCGCTACTTTCAAGGTGAGCTGTTGCCCTGGGGTTAACCGATCTAGACGGCTGATAATCACACCCTGAACGGTATCTGGGAGGCGTAGGGAAGGAATGCCTTCCGCACCTAAACTAGCAATTCCGGCTCCCAGCTCACACCGACCATCCTTGACCCGGATCAAACCTGCATCCTGCAGACTGTAGGCCAGTTGTTCGCTAAAAAATGGGTTACCCTCAGCCTTCTGACGAATTAAGTTAGCTACTACATCCGGCAAGTGGGAAACGCCTAATCGCTGGCACACAAGTTCCAGCGCATCTTTACAGGCTAGGACTGCTAGAGTAAGGGTTTGGGAATGGGGTTGTTGCAGGAGTTGTTGATATTCGATGGGCAAGGGATCTCGAAGGGGACGAGTCGAAACCACCAACATCAGGGGGTGAACCCTTTGACTAATGGCTAGGGCTAAGGCCCAGGATGCAGAATCGAGCCAGTGGGCATCTTCTAGAATCACCAACAGAGGGGATTGCTGGGCGGATTGCTGGAGGAGGTGTACGAGTAAATCCTGAATATTCTCAGCCCGCACTTGCCCTGTCATCTGGACTGTAATTTCGTTATCCGGCAGATCTAAGGGCACGACTGCCTTTAATAGGGGGGCGAAGCGGCTTAGATCCACTCCGTTTATCCCACCAGATAACTGGGTCAGAACTTGGGTACGTTGGGCCTCTGGATCGGTGAAGGGTTGTAGCCCTAGGAGTTGGCTGAAGAGCGATCGCCACGCATGATAGGGTGTAGACTTGGCGATGGCATCACTCGCTCCACTCAAGACAGTTATCCCTTGACCTTGGGCGTGCGATCGCAACTCCTCGATCAATCTAGATTTACCAATCCCCGGTTCACCTTCAATCACCACATTGCTACTGGTGCCCGCTTGCAGAGCTTGGAGCTTTTGATGCAGAAGGGCTTGTTCGGCTAGCCTTCCTACTAAGGGCGATGAGGGGGAGGACAAGTGGGGAACCTTCCACCCCTCACTAGCGCTCTGAGCTGAAGCCAACGGACGATAGACCGGGATTAGCTCCGACTTTCCTTTGACCTGAATTGGAGGCAGGCGTTCAAACAGGAGACGGGCTTGAGCACCTTGATAGGTTGTCTGATCACACAAGATCCCATCCTTAGCTGATACCATCAAGCGAGCCGCTAGATTGACAATATCCCCAATCATGGTGTACTCACAGCGGTCTTGACTGCCGACCGAACCGCAGTAGACCGACCCTGTAGTGATGCCAATAGCACTGGTTAACCCCATCTGCAGCAGATTTTCCTGCAGGGCGAGTCCGGCTAAGAGGGCACGCTCTGCATTATCTTCGTGGGCTAAAGGTGGGAGGCCAAAGGCGGCAACGAGAACGCTTCCCTTGTCATCTTTAATAAACTGCCGAACGCTACCCTCATACTGATAAATGGCACTCTGCATCGCTTGCATGGCTTGCTGCACAGACTCCAAAGAACCTGTGGGTGGATACTCTAAGTCGGGTAAGGAGGCAAAGAGCACTGTAATCCGTCGGAGTTCTGCCAACCATTGAGTTTGCCCCACATCCAAGCGAGCTAGAATTCCATGGGGAGTATACCTACGTAACACGGTTACCATTTCTGGCGTGATTGTAGGAAGAACCGCTGCTGGAGGCAGTAAGGACTGTTGAACTGCATCCAAACGCACATGCCCAGTTTCCAGCACGGTGCCAGTACATCGAGCTTGAATCAATGCCCAGCTTTCCGCAGAGATGCAGACTTCACCGGATTTAGCCTGGGCGGCTGCACTCGCCATTTGCAGTAGGGGTTGACCGGCCACCAGAAATTCCCAGCGATTCTGTACCCCACCCACATGGAGACCCGTAATATCGCCTGCTCCCATCCCAATATGCAGGGAAAAACGCATGTCTGCAGCTTGGTAGTGATGGAGTTCGGTCATGATCGCCAAACTACACTGGGCTGCATGATGGGTGACCGTAGCTAAGGATACTTCTTGAGCAGGCCAGAGTGCCATCAACGCATCACCCGCAAATTTGATCACATCTCCACCGTGGACATGAATCAGCCGAATCAGGTGGGTAAAGTAGCTCGATAGGTGATGGGTCAGTTCTTCAATTCCAGCGGGGCCACGTCCAGCTAGACGTTCTGTCAATGCCGTAAAGCCAGAAATATCGGCAAACAGAATAGCCGCTGGAAACTGTTCTACAACGGGTGTTTCCGGGGGGGTCGGGTTGACGTAAGCCCGATCCACCAAGAGCCGAGGAACATAACTGGCAATCTTTTCTAGGGACATCGCTGTACGTGCTACCAAGAAGAGTACATTCTAACCCCGTTCAGATTATCTAAATAAAAACACGCAAATACCAGCAGACATCCTCAACTAACGGGCCTTTAACCCTTGAAATTGATGGTATGGGCATTAGGCCAGTAAAGCAACCCCTATACTAAAATAAGTAGAATTAATTAGAATAAATCTCTTCCTTTAGAAGATGCTCATTTTAAATTTATTGAGCTACGGAACCCATACCCTACGCTGTCAGCAAGAGACGAATATACATAGAACAAGGTAACAAGGGACCGCTAGAACGGCTATGACGGCAACCATGAAGCCTGGGGATAAAGATCTCTCACTTATCTATCGCTCAACAGAAAGTCTGACCTGAAAGGGGTTACTGCTGGGTAGATAAGAAAAAGGGAGAGCCTGTAGCGACTCTCCCCGCCATCAGGGTGCATCTACATATCAGATTATTACACATCTGGGGTGAGGGGCAACACCCCTCATCGACTTTTTTTGAAAATGTTTTGAATAATTTGTTAACTGTAGAGCTGGAATCATCTTGGAGTATCGGTTCCAGGGATTTTATGGCTCCAGGAATTTCCCAAAGACCATTTTTGAATCAGCGATTGGGTTGAGCCTAACGATCGTCCAGGTGTGTTCCCATCTATGGCCATGAGGACGTTTTAGAGGATCAATTAGCCCCCACGAGCACCAATAGGGAATGCAAAGCCTCACTTGCACTCTTCTTTGCGTGACTCTATTGCCAGATATTATGTTCCTAAGATAATTAGCCTTGGAAACTGACAGTCCTGCCAGCGATCGCATAACGCCAGGAGCTTCTATCTCTCTTGTGCAACCCTTAACTTTTGCACAAATACCTCATGCTCTGGGGAGTTCAATCCTTGCTGCAATCCTGCCAGGACGGTAGGCATGTCCCCCATCAATAATGCTTCCACCGCCAGCCATAATCCTGGAAACATGCGACTGCGAAGAATGCCGTCTTCATTCGGGGCTAAGGACACGTACTCGTCATCTTCTAACACAAACCAGTCCAGCTTGTTCTCAAATATTTGCCAGACGAGGTACTCCTGCACGCCGTTGCGTCGATAGGCTTTTTTCTTATCGCCCAAGTCGTAGGCAGCGCTACTAGCAGCAACCTCTGCAATCAGTTCCGGCGCACCTTCGATGTAGTCATCCGATGAGATTTGCACCTGCCCACCCAGAGCAGGATCAAGAAACAGAGCCACATCTGGTTGAGGTTCATTGTCGAGATCTAGACGCACGGTGGAGTTATCCCCCAGTTCAGTTCCTGGAGTGGCGACCTGATAGTTAAACAACCAACCCATGAGTTGAGCATGGGGCTTGCCATGACTTCTAAACCGGAGGGCAGCAGCCATGTAAACAACTCCTTCAATCAGTTCTGCTTTTTTGAGGTGGGGCATAGCGGCATAGCGCCGCTCAAATTCAGTGCGGGTAAGGCGATCGCCGTTCTCTAGGGGGGGCACTTGCCAAGTCGGAGTATTTGCAGAGGGTTGGGTTCGAGGTGAACGGATAACCATGGTTTCGCAGGGGCAACAGTGGCTCGTCTTTGCTTGAGTTTATCGTGTTGATGGGCGATCGCCCGTGGAGTTGAGCTACCGTTGATCGCACTCCTTGGATCAGATCCTATCTAGCCTAGAATTGTGGCGACACAGTTGACCCACTTTTCCGCAACAATGGCATTACTTCCCCAGTTCTGCGAACTTCTCATCTGCGAACTTCTCATCTGCGAACCTCTCAACTATGCCTGAGTCCCCGATTACACCCCAGATCCTCCATACAATCGACATTTTAGAGGGATTAGAAACCTTACTCGACACAGCTCCTAGCCCTGAAATTGAGGAGATTTTGCAAGAAGCTTGGCTCAAGGTGAGTGAGACTTTCCCTGAGGATTTCAAGGACGCAACGCGAGAGGATGCAGGGGCAGAGGGTTTACGCCGCTATATCCGGGTAAAGGCATTTTTTGAAGATCCCACCCAAAACCCAATTAGACCAGAGGAGCTAGAGGCGTACTACCGGAACCGTGCTCCCGTGGATGAGGATTCGACAGACTTCTTCTTTCCAGCGTAAAGAGAGCGATCGCCCTAAAACCTGGGTGCCGTCTTCCAGTTATTTTAGAATCATGCTTCATTCCCCAAGCAGCAGTGATCCCAAATATATTGCTGTCTGGAGTTTAGGCAGAATCAGGGGCCACATCTCCCCTCGAAATTAAATTCCCTTCCGTGAGGACGGGCGAGCATCCCCTATAATCCTGGGTTAGTAAAGTTCATTGTTCCCTGACTTGTGCCTGAAAACCAGAAGACTGCTCGCTCCCTGGCTGGGATTGCCGGAATTGTTGCGATCGCAACGCTGATTAGTAAAGTTGCGGGATTAGTTCGTCAACAGGCGATCGCCGCTGCCTTTGGAGTCGGGGCTGCCGTCGATGCCTACAACTATGCCTATGTGATTCCAGGGTTTCTCTTAATCCTCTTAGGCGGCATTAACGGCCCCTTTCATAGTGCCATTGTCAGTGTCCTTGCCAAACGCAAGAAAGAAGAAGCAGCCCCTCTGGTAGAAACCATTACTACCCTAGTGGGTGGGGCTTTACTGATTGTGGCGATCGCGTTGTTTTTCCTAGCCACGCCCGCCATTGATCTAGTCGCTCCAGGGTTGAGTTTGACGGATAAAGGATTAGAAATTCGGGCGATCGCCATTCAGCAATTTCGGATCATGGCTCCGATGGCTTTTCTGGCAGGTTTGATCGGGATTGGGTTTGGCACCCTGAATGCTGCCGACCATTACTGGTTGCCTTCTATTAGTCCGTTGCTTTCCAGCGTGACGCTACTGCTGGGGTTGGGCGGCTTAGCCCTGGCCCTTGGTGGTAAAATCACTGATCCCCAGTACGCCCTCCTAGGTGGTTTGGTTTTAGCCTACGGCACCCTAGCAGGGGCAATCTTGCAATGGCTGATCCAGCTAGCAGCCCAGTGGCGCTCTGGGTTAGGAGGCATTAGGCTACGTTTTAACTTTCGGCAACCGGGGGTGAGCGAAGTTCTCAAGGTCATGGGGCCTGCCACCTTTTCCTCAGGCATGATGCAAATCAACGTCTACACCGATTTGTTTTTTGCCTCCTATATTCCTCAAGCTGCCTCTGCCTTAGGCTATGCCGGATTACTCGTGCAAACGCCCTTAGGCATTATCTCCAACGTCATCTTGGTGCCCTTACTGCCTGTATTTTCTCGCCTAGCTGACCCCAACGATTGGCCAGAGCTAAAAACCCGGATTCGCCAAGGACTGATCCTGACTGCGGTGACAATGCTGCCGTTAAGTGCGCTCCTGATTACCCTAGCCGTGCCGATTGTGCGCGTGGTCTATGAACGGGGTGCCTTTCAACTCCAAGCTTCAGAGTTTGTCGCTAGTGTATTGATGGCCTATGCGGTGGGTATGTTTGTCTATTTAGGGCGGGATGTTCTAGTGCGCGTCTTCTATGCCCTGGGCGATGGCGATACACCCTTTCGCATCAGTGTGATTAATATTTTCCTGAATGCTCTACTAGACTATATTTTGGTCAAACCCTTTGGCGCACCTGGACTGGTATTAGCCACAGTTGGGGTCAATTTGTCCTCAATGGTCATGCTCTTGGTGCTATTAGACCGTAAGTTACAGGGTCTACCGTGGCGAGAATGGGGCTTGCCGCTTCTGGGATTACTGGGCAGTAGCGCGATCGCCGGAGCCGCTACCTGGGGTTCTCTCTGGGGCTGTCAGTATTTCTGGGGTACAGAAGGCTTGCTGTTACAACTGCTGCAACTAGCGATCGCGAGTGCCGTTGGCTTGGGGATCTTTGCCGGGTTAGTCACCCAACTGAAGTTACCGGAAGTAGATGTATTTGTCGATCGCCTGCGTCAACGCTTCTTCAAGGGTTAATCTCCCTCTCATTCCAGTTTCCTTCTGGGCATGAAAAAATCCATTTGAGGATCGGAATCTGAAATAGTAAGCCACCAGAAGACATTTTTCTGAAGAGCCACCTTCTCTTCTTTCGTCACGTCTTTTCTTAGGAATAAGAATTTAATAACCTGTAATTTCTTAACCTGGGTCGGCAGGTTACTCTGCGAGAAGGCTTCGCCTATGTCCGTATAGCTGCGATTGACCATCGCCAAGTTATTAAATCCACGATCCTTAGCGTTGGCTTAATCCCTGAGAAGTCAGGATCAAACCATTCGGCTCGTTCAGCACTGGTGAGGCAAGTATAGAGGTCTTCAGGAGAAAGCGTTTTAGATTTGCGCTGCCACTTCCCCAAGTCAATTAAAGTCTTTGTCAGATGTCCAGTGCACTCCTTCTAGCTTTCCTTCGACAGCTTTGAAACCGGGAACTGAGTTTCGATAAAGGATGCCATGTCGCTACTGCCCTCTCACAGAAGATTAACGAATCCAGCTTGCCCAAAGTGGCGATCGCTCGTGAATGCCTGATTAATTTGCTCCTGCATCATCACCACAAAGCTGGTGCAATCCGTCAGCCCCCACTCCTTATCGGCACGCTGCTTGTAAAGTGTCCACCCCTCCAACCAGAGTGATCGGCTAATCGGAACGATCTGTAACGCAGGGACTTGGAGCAACTGAAGCAAACTATCGACAAAGTTCACCGTTTGGGAGCGAACAGGGGGATTGGAGAGCGCGTCTGCAACTTCTAACAGAACAAACTCAGTTGTGATCAGCGAAACCTTTTGCTGACGTAATCGATCCATCACCTGACGGGCAGAGGAATGATAAGCATCTCGGCTATTCAGCACGGCAATCCAGGCGGCTGTATCAACAAAAACCTTATTCGGCATCCCTTAATCCTGCTTTGGTTTGCCATAGAGGTAATGGTCATGCTGGTATGACAGATCCTCAATGCCTACATCAACAATATTCTGCTCAATAATCTGCATGAGTTGATCCCATCCAGAATCGTCATTCCTGGCAGGCACAGCCGCCGTCTCGTCTAAGAAAGTAATGATTACCGTCTGCCCTTCCCGCCCTGAAACGGCTTCGATTGGTTGAGCCGCCCCGTTTTGAAATTTACCTTTAACGGAAACCATCATATTCCTATCCTTAAAAGCGTTTAGAAACAAAGTCCACAATCCTATGTCGTCAGTTGGCTCAGCCGCTTGAGAATTTTCAAAACATCGTATAGCTCATTCCCTGTGTTCCGAATATCAAAAATATTCGAGGTTCCATACTGCGGCACTCCCCACTTAACCAGTTTCAAAAACATGAAACTGCCCCCCGACGTAATCATGCCAAACACCGTGCCTTGTGATTGCGGTGCAGCCAGCATATACGCCAAAATCTGATCCAACCCGGCTTCTACCGAATAGGCAACCTGTTTCGACTCAATCACCGTCACCCAAAGCTGCCGATTAAGCAACAAGAAATCAATCCGTCCCTTAATCACAACATTTTGGTCTTGGGTGGCAAACTCGATCGACTTTTCTAATTTGATATGAAATGGAGGCAGGTAAAATCTGCCCACAAACAGTAAAGGTGACAAAATCGCAGCATTCACCGTATTTTCAAGCAACGGTGGGTCATTTCTCAAATTCAGATAACCTGCCTTAATCTGGTCTAAAAGCTGCATTTCTGAATCAGAAAGCTCTGGCAATTCCGCCTGCCACTCTGGAAAAAAAGAACGATCATCTACAAATTGAAGACCATAAAAATCGATCAGGTCTCGCAGCGTAAGGTTTTCGGCTTGTAGGGTTTGCACCATTTTTGCTAAAACTCCAGTTCTGCAAACAACTCCGCGACAGGCAAAGTAAATTCAGGAACGACATCCTCTCCATCCAAGCGATCGCCAATTCGCAAAAATCCATCTGGGCTGGGGCTGTGATACACCAACACATACTGCTCATCGGGATGGATCACCCAAACCAGGCGCGTCCCATTCTCGAAATACTCCACAATCTTGTCGTGAATTTCCTCTGCCGTATTTTTCGGGGAGAGATTTTCGACAGCCAAATCAGGCGATCCCTGAAAATACCCCTTGGGTAATCGCTTCACTCCCTGAAGCCGCTCTTTAGCCACAAACGACACATCGGGCGATCGCTTATTCCCGTTCTTCATTGAAAAGGCAGTACTGGAGTCACAAATCACCCCTAGTCTACGGGGCTGCACGAAGCCAAACATGGCTCCATTCAGAATACTGGCAATCCAGCCATGCTCCATCCCCGAATTGCCCACGTTCACCAATTCTCCATTCACCAACTCACAGCGCCCGTCTTTTGGCAACGCCATGAACTCCTCATCCGTCCAAATTTTCTTCTCTGAAGCGACTATCATGCTCGACTGCCTCCATTCACCGCCTTAACTGAGGGCACCGCCCACTGTGCTGCCTCTTCTCCTAGCCTAAACAATGGCAGATCAATCGACTCAGGATGGTAAGATACCACTCCGATACGGTGCTAGGGGTGGGTTTCCATCTACCAAAAATCAACGACATCGTAGCCCAGATCCGCGATCATCGATCGCAGGAGCGGGAGGCTCAAACCAATTACATTGGTGTGGCAACCTTCCAGTTTTTCCACAAACAAGCCCCCCTTGCCCTCCAACGCAAAACACCCTGCACAGAAGAGGGGTTCGCCCGTCGCTACGTAGGCAGCAATTTGGCGATCGCTCACCTCTGCAAAGTAAACCCGCGTCATCTGGAACCGCACTAAAATTCTGGCTTTGCTCAGGACTTTACCCACGGGTAAGTCAATGAAGGCGTGGCCTGTGTAGAGTTCCCCGGACTGTCCCCGCATTTTTTGCCAACGCGCGATCGCCTCCTCAGCATTTGCAGGTTTGCCGTGAATCTCCCCCGCGATCGCCAAGATCGAATCACACCCTAGGATCAGATAGGCTGTAGTGGCATGGTTGGCAAACTGGCGGGCCACCGTCTCAGCCTTCCGCAGCGCCAAGGTTTGCACCAACTCAGATGGAGAAGCCGCCTGCACTGAATCTTCATCAAAGTTGCTCGATTGGACAATGGGCTTAAAACCAGCCCCTTGTAATAAGCGAAGGCGGGCAGGAGAGGCAGATGCTAAGACCAAAGATGGAACCGTCATAACCTTAGATCAAGCTTTTGCAGGTAGACTTGCTTCCAGTTTAAGGCAGTTGCGACCATTCACCTGCAAGCGGTACTCCACCCGATCCATCAAGCGATTCAGAATCAGCCAGCCATAGCCATGCTCTTGCCGATCTTCAGGGCTAGGAGGCAGGTAGGTGCCCAACTCGTAGCCCTTGCCATGATCCCAAATCTCTAGGGCCATATCTCGCTCTTTTAGCTCTAGGCGCATCAAAACAGGTAAATTGGGTTGGTCTTTATGGGCATGACGCACCACATTAGAATAGGCTTCGACCAACACTAACCGCAGACGATTCGACTGACGCGGCCAATCGACATGCTCACCGATCTCAACCTCTAAAGTGCCCAGTAGCCAGTTTTCCACAATGCCCAAAAACTTCAGGTCGCTTGGAACATGCAACTCAGTTTTCATGACTTAAAGAGCCTCCAGAGACAGTATGGTCTGATCATCTTCCTGAACTTCGGTATGGGCACGAATGCGAGCTAATAAACTATCCAGACTTAAAGGGTAGGGTTCTTGGGTTAAGAGCCGCCAGAGCCCCTTTTCTTGCAGCATTGAGCTAGTGGGTGGCCCATTGCCTTCTCCCGCCTCAATGAATGTAGCCTCTGTCAGCCCATCACTCATCAATAGGAAGATTTCTCCTGGATTCATCACTACAGTACCAGAGGCTGCTTTCCAGGTATATCGAATGCCTAGGGGAATACCTCGCACCTTCAAATAATTAGGTTCTTGATCGGAGCCCTGACCCTCACCTCCTACAGCAACGAGTTGTGGCGAGTAAACAAAGGGATAAATATGTCCAGCATTGGCATAGGCTAACTCCCGCGTGATGGGATTGTAGCGAGCGATCGCCATCGTGATAAAGCGGTTATTGCTAATCAGGTCTTCTGACAAACTGCCATTTAGATTGTGCATGACCACATGGGGATCTGGAGGCGATTCTTGCGCCAACTCTCCCCGAAGTACCGACAGGGCACTAGCCATAAATAGGGCCGCAGGCACCCCCTTACCAGACACATCTCCGACCGCCACCCAAATCTCCCCTTGGGGATGCACAAACACCTCAAAAAAGTCCCCTCCCACCTCACGGGCAGGATAGCAACAGGCTTGGATTTTGACCCCCTCTACCTCTGGCCAACTTCGGCGCAACAAATTGCCCTGAATTTGCCGAGCCACCTCTAACTCGGCTCGCATCTGCTGGGTTTGTTCCTGAATGCGTTGATAGAGCTTAGCCTGGGAAATCGCCAGAGCCGCTTGTTCTGAGACCCCCTCAATGAGTTGAATATCTTCAGGTTGCCAGGGGGATTGTGTGCCGTAACGGTTGAGGGAAAGAATGGCCAGAAATTCCTGCTGGTAGGTAAGAGGAACAATCAATTGAATCCGGTGGTTCTCCTGCTCACCAGATTCCAACAATTGGGTTTGCTTTTTATGCAGTACGTCTTGGGCCAAGTCCTCTTGGAGCGTCTGGGGATTTGTACCCTCCCTGTCATTGGCGGCGCGGTGATCCGATTGATGGAAGAAGGTATCGGTGGTGAGGCGATCGCCCTCTACCGCCTGCAACATACAATCATCCGCTTCAAAGGCTTTCCCAATGGTCGCCACAATGGTCTGAAGCATACTGCGGTAATCGAGGGACTCTCGAATCGCCGTGGTCACCGCGTTAAATAACGATTCCCGCCGCAACGCCCGATTTAACTCATTGGTTCTATTTTTAAGAACCTGGTAGGTTTCCGCTGCTTGTTGTACCACGGCCTTAAGTTCATCGGGCATCCAAGGCTTGGTGATGTACTTAAAGACCTTGCCGCTATTAATGGCCCCCACGAGATCCTCGACATCGGTATAGCCCGTCAGGACCATGCGAATCGTATCGGGAAAGGGATCCACGGTTTTGCTCAGAAATTCAGTGCCGTTCATTCCCGGCATCCGTTGATCAGAGATGATTATTGCCATCTCACCTTCCAGTTCCAAAACCTCCAGAGCATTACGGCCACTGATGGCCTTAAATACTTGATAATCCCGTCGAAATGTTCGGTAGAGCAAGTCTAGGTTATCAGGCTCATCGTCCACTACTAGCAATCGGAGTTTACCTCCACTTCCCTGACTCATGCCGTACTCCCCTACCAGATTGATCGTTGATGTGGGAACTGTTCAGGCATCCGCATTAGGGGTTAGACCTAGGGTTGACTGAAGGGTGATTGGGTAGAACTACACACCACATCAAATAAAAAGTACCCTAGATTGAGCAGTCCCTAACAGGAAAATCCTGGTTCTTCACCTGAGGTACCCTGACGATGACCCCTAAAAACACAATTTTTGAGCAATTCTTGGCTCCGGTTTTTCAGTTATTGATTGACCAGAAAACACTGCAAAGCTTCTATGAGAGCATCGATTGGCAAGGAGCGATCGCCCGCATCGAGCAGCCTAACTTTACCTATCCCGATTATTATCGGCAACAGAATTTTCATGGTATTGAGGGAGGCTACTTAAATATTCAAGCAGCCGTGTCCTATGACTCCATTACCCAGTATGTGTTACCGCCAGGTGAGACAATGGTAAGGCAAGAATTAGTGACCGCGATTCACACCCATCCTCGTCGAATCTTAGACTTGGGGTGTGGGACGGGTTCAACAACGTTGATGCTCAAACAAGCATTCCCCAATGCTGAGGTAATTGGATTGGATTTGTCGCCCCCTATGTTGGTTGTCGCTGAGGTTAAAGCTCAAAAGGCTGGATTAAACATTGAATTTCGTCACGGTCTTGCCGAAGCAACGGGCTTTCCAGATGCCAGCTTTGATTTGATTACGGCTTCCCTACTCTTCCATGAAACACCCCCGTCCATCTCTCAGGCAATCTTGCGGGAGAGCGATCGCCTCCTGACCGTGGGTGGAGAAGTGTTGGCTCTGGATGGCAACCAAAAAACCCTCCGTCAGGTAGACTGGCTCAATCGAATTTTTGAAGAGCCTTACATTCAGGAGTATGCGGCAGGGAGCGTGGACGCTTGGATGGGAGCGGCGGGTTTGGGGGCGGTTCAAACTCAGGAGGTGTGGTGGTTGCACCAAATCACAAGGGGGGTGAAGCCCCTAGCAAACGCAACGCCCACTCCGGCATCCCGTCGATCTGCCGCCACCCCGGAGGCTCTGGAGGATAACGACGAAGGATTTCTGGCTCCAGCATTTGGCACGGTGGCATGACGCTGAAAGCAGTTTTATTTGATTTCAATGGGGTGATCATCAAGGATGAATCGATCCACGAAAAGTTGATCGGTCAACTTTTGTTGGAAGAAAACCTTCGTCCCAGGCCAGGGGAGTATCGCCAGGTGTGTCTGGGGCGCAGTAATCGTGCCTGCCTAACGGCTCTATTAACCAGTCAAGGCCGAGTGGTAACGGATTCCTACCTGGCAGGACTGATTGCCCGCAAAGCCCGTGGCTATCAACGGGAACTGGAGGCTATGGAGAAGTTGCCAATCTACCCAGGCTTAGAGGATCTGATTTATCATCTCCGCTCGACTCAGGTCAAAATGGCAGTGGTCAGTGGCGCGTTGCGCTCGGAAGTGGAACTCGTCCTAGAGCGAACGAATCTGCTCCCGAATTTTCCGGTGATTGTGAGTGGGGATGATGTCCTAACCAGCAAGCCGGAGCCAGACGGCTACTTGTTGGCGATCGCCCGCTTAAATGAACTCACGCCTGACCTAAATCTCCAACCAGCAGAATGTTTAGCCATTGAGGATACCCCGGCGGGTATCCAAGCTGCTAAGCGGGCCGGTATTCCGGTGGTGGGAGTAGCCAATACCTACCCCTTCCACATGATGCAGCGCCAGTCGAACTGGGCAGTGGATTATTTGTCGGACTTAGAACTCGACCGAATTCAACAACTCTATGCCCAAGCTACGGCGTAGCGGTGTCCTAGCAAGACGGGGGGCTTTGGAGCTTGTCAATCAATAACGCGAAAGTCAATAACGCGAAAGTCAATAACGCGAAAGATTGATGATCCTCACAAGTTCTCTCTACGGGAGCAGTGAGATAGTTTGAATTTGCCACTGATCATTTTGACGCACCAACCCATACTGAACTCGTAAAACTGCGTCGTAGGAATCCGTAGTACTCAACTGCCCCTGCTGGAAGAAACTAGCAGTTTCGCCCACCTCTGCCTCCACCTTGGCCTGATTGGGGTTAGTCTCACTGACCTCCACCGCATTAATGGTTGGAGTGCTGTGTTTATACTCCCAGTACCAGCCCTCCTTTTTAGCTTCTTCAGCCCGCTTCTGCCATTGAGATAAAATCGGATCGACTAAGATCTGATTCAGCCCGTCAGTGCTATAGGTTGCCCCTAGGGCGGATGACTTAGCAGTGAGCCAAGACTGCACTACTTGCTGGGCTACTTCCTGGGTGAGGGACGCGGGTTGCGGCGATGCAGAAGGAGTCGGAGAGGCAACGGGAACTTGATTTGGTTGGGGAATTACAATCGGGGGCTGATTGAGCTGCACCATGGGTTGATCGGGTTGCAAAACCAGTTCTGGAGAGGTGGGGGAGGCTTGAAATTTACTAGCGACCCATCCATAGGTGAGGGTTGCCAAAAATCCTAGACCCCCCAAACCCAATAAACCTACGCCTATCAGTAATAACAATCGTGAGATTTTCAGGGAAGGTTTAGGACTATTGCCTGCGCGTCGGGTCGGAGTAGCTTCTCCCTCTGGATCTCGGTAGGGATTTGGGGACTGCTTTCGAGGGCGATCGCTGGGAGTACGACCGGGGCGATCGCTGCGTATCTCATCGGAAGCAGGAACGGAAGCACTGGTTTTACCTCTACCATTCAGATCAGGTGGGAGCGATCTCAACCCCTCTCCTGCCAGTTCTCTCTCCCAACCAGAATCCTGAAGACCGGCCTCAACATCGTACTCATTCAGAATCGGATTGACGGTCGTGAGGGGAGCACGACCTGCAACAGGTGTTAATCCAGTTCCGTCAAGGTTGGTGACAGCAGGGGAACCAACAGGAATATCATCATAGGGGCTGCGAAGGCTCCCTTCTCTCCCTATTGCCTCTGGACTGATGCTTCGTTCCGGAACTTGTCCATGAACAAGTTGGGAGGGATGGCTAGCCAATTCCTGGGACGACTCTGGAGCATTGGGAAGCTCTTCTAAATAGCTTTGCACCTGCTCATCCGCAAAGTAATCCTTCAAAGCAACTCGTTGGCGTGACAAGTCCCGGAAGTGAGGAAAGACCTCTTCCTGTAACCAGCGCTCACTATAAAGACAAAGCCCTGGCAAGAGATCGGGCGCACCTTGAGAGTGCTCTCGAATAAAAGTTAGTTGTTCTAACTCACGACTGAGATCTAGGGCACGACTCGCTTCCTCAGTTTGTCCGAGAAAGAGGGCACAGACCGCTTGTTCTAAGTAGACATCTTGGCGACTGCCTAAACGCATCAACATGAGCTTAGCCCGCCGGATTAAAGCAGGCTGTCGTTGAGCAAATCCTCGCGCCAACAAGGCATAAACTGCTAGATAGGTTGCAACGGCTGAAGGACGACGTGCCTCTTCTTCAAATAAAGTTTGTTGTTCAATAACCGTCAGGTATCCCCGTAACTGCTGAATAAACCGCAGAAAGTCATCAATACTGAGGCCGGACTGATCATTGCCATGACCATCAATGCCGCCCCGCTCTTGCAGCATTTCCCGCAGTAGTTGGATGCCCAGGCGGCGCTCTGGAATCTTTTCGTCCAAAGCTAGTAATTCTAAGATGCGGTAGGGACGGAGCTTATACAAATCTAACTGAATCTCGCTGCGAACACTAAGAAACACCCCCTCCCGCAACAGCAAGTCCATGCCCATCCGCAAAGATTCAGCCGCATTCTCATACTGGCATTGCTGCCACTGTTCGCGCCCTAGTTCTAAAGAGGCAAGGGCTAGGGTTAACACAATATCTGCCAAAACAGGCTCAAGCTGACCTGACGAGGTTGTCTTGAGCCGAATACCACTGCTGTTGAGATAAGACTTGCCTAGTTTTAAAACGAGTTCATATTCGCCCAGTTCTAGCAAGATCAGCAGCGCACCAATCAAGTGATCCTCTGGAATTTCCAGACTCGGTGTAAAGGGATCAATATTGGCTCCCGTGCCACCCTCTGCTGAAATACCCCTGCCAGAGCCCATCAAAGCAGAGTCGGTCAACTGACCTGATTCTGTGTCATAGGTTCTAGCC
>JAYKHH010000188.1:0-5554 GCA_035285265.1 Leptolyngbyaceae cyanobacterium
TTAGATCAGGGACTTCCACAAATCATGAACCGCTGTAGGGGCAACCCCTGGTGGGTGCCCTCAATCTATCGGGCACCCACCAGGGGTTGCCCCTCCGGGATCTTACCGGTCATCATGGTTGATTTGGAAATCTCTAGCCATCTGAACTGGGAAGTTTTATGAGCTGACCGATTCCCCGACCCAGGAGGGCGAATAAAACTAACGTTCCTTGAATCACCCCAGCCAAGGAGGATTCTAATTGCAGGACTAAAGGGAGTTGCAAGCTGCCAATATTGAGGGCGCTGAAAAAGAAGGCGACAGGCAGGATCAAGAGGGCATTAAAGCCGATCAGCATCACAACTAATAATGCCAAAAAGCCCAGGTTGCTAGAAATATTGGGAATTAAACGGTGAAACACAGCCAACACTTGTAAGGCTCCAGCAATGCCTGCAAAGGCTCCGCATAGGCCAAAGGCACTTAAGAGGTAGCGCACCGCAGGAATTCCTAGGACATAGGCGGCCTGTAGATTTTTCCCAACGGCACGCAATCGTAGCCCAAAATAGGTGCCTCGGATCACAATCACGGTAAATACTAGGGCAAGGGCTGCGATCGCTAAAGCTAAGGGACTGGCTTCAGTCTTGCCAAACGTACCCAACCAGAGGGATTGATCTAATAGCTCTGTGCCACTCATGGAAGCAACCCCAGCTCGTTTCCAGGGGCCAAAAATTAAATACAGGGCAAGCCCTTGGGCCACAAAATTGAGTCCCAATCCGGCAAAGATTTCGTTGATGCGACCATAGACATTCAAGACACCTGCCAGGAGCCCCCACACCATGCCCCCCAAGGTGCCTGCTAGAATTGCCAGCAAAATCACCACTGGGGCAGGTATAAAAGTCGGTAGTCCTTGCAATATGGCGGTTGCCGCGATCGCACCCACCGTGATTTGTCCCTCGATTCCCAAATTATAGAGACCTGCAGTGAAAGTAAAGATCAGCCCACTGGCACACAGCGCCAAGGGAGCCAGGGTTGCTAACACCCGTGCAAACTGATCGACCGTGCCAAAGGCCCCACTCCATAGGTTGGTGGTCACCTGAAGGGGGGATGTCCCGGTTAGAGCAATCACCAAGGCAATGAAGGCGAGAGAAATAATGAGAGAAGCAACGGAAATAGAGGTCGCTAGTAACTTAGATTTTTCCACCGATGAGTTGTCCTAGGTGATCGACGGTGAGTTTGTGGGCAGGGATGGGTTCGGAGACTTTGCCGCCGCTGAACACCATCACGCGATCGCTATACTGCATAATTTCATCCAAGTCAGAAGAAATGAACAAAATTGACATGCCCAGTTGACAGCGGGCCATTAACTGTTGCCAGACCCAAGCCGCAGATTCAATATCCAGCCCACGGGTTGGATGTTCCATCAATAACAGCTTGAGGGGATTTGGCAGTAAAGCTAACTGAGTCCGTTGCTGGTTACCGCCCGATAGTCGCTCTACGCAAGTGTTGGGTTTGCCGCGAATATTGAAGAAGGCGATCGCCTGCTGGGTCGTTTTCAAAGTTTCCTGGCGATGGATGAAGAACCGTCCCGATGCAGTTTTTAACGCGACATGATCCTGAATTGAAAGCCCTGGAATCAACCCATCCTTGAGGCGATCGGCAGGAACGTAGCCAACCCCGGCTTGAAGATGGTCTGCATAGGATTTAGCGGTCATTGCTATCCCATGCAGGGCAATATTGCCTGTGGCAGGCGGTAACAACCCCGCGCACAGCAACAGCAGCATTTGTTGTCCACTCCCTTCCAACCCTGCTAGGCCAATCACCTCACCCTGCTTAACCGTGAGTTCTTTGACAGCGATACTCAAGCGATCGGTGGTCAGGATAATCTGGTCTAACTGCAAGGCCGTTTCCTGTTGCTCGGTGATTGGCTTATTGGGCAGGGCCAATTCACGACCAAACATCAGTTCCACTAACTTCTCAGTAGGGCAGGGGATGGCGGCATGGCCAACGACTTGCCCCTGACGCATCACCGTCACGCGATCGCACAATTCCTCAACATCTTCGAGTTTGTGGGAGACAAAAATCATCGACTTTCCAGCAGCAGCCAGTTGTTTGAGGGCCGCGAACAAAGCAGTTTTCTGAGAGGCGGAAATACCTGTTGTGGGCTCATCGAGGATCAGAGTATTTACCCCCAGGGACAATAAGCGCAAAATTTCGAGTTGTTGCCGCTCTCCAACGGTAAGGTTGCCTACTTGCTCATGGACATCGAGGGAAAAGTTGAATTGGTGAGCTAATTGCTGGAGCGATCGCAGGGCTGCACGCCGATTGCTAAACCAACCCGTAGACTGACCCACCATAAAGTTATCTAAAACTGATAGGGGTGGAAAATCCAGGGGATCTTGATGGAGCATCCCAATGCCCAGTTGCAGTGCTTCGGAAGGGGTTTTAATCTCTACTGTTTGCCCATTCAAGAGAATTGTGCCGCGATCGCGGCTAATAAACCCACTCAGCACCTTTACCAGGGTGCTTTTACCCGCTCCGTTTTCACCCAATAGCCCATGAATGCTACCCGCTTCGACTGTTAGGGATACGTCATCATTTGCCTGCACAGGGCCAAAGCGTTTATGAATGTGTTGTAATTCAACCTTCATTATCTGTTCCAGGGTTGAACCAAGTGAGTCCCATCTTCCCGCTGTTTATAGGAAGGGCATGGCAGTGCCATGCCCCTACCAAAAGGGTTATTGGAAAGCCTCCTCAGAATATTACTTGGTCAGTCCATGCTGAAGTGCATAGCGAACTAATTCTGTACGGCTATTGGTACCAGTTTTACTAAACAGACGGCTGACGTACTTTTCAACATTGCGGACACTAGTTTCTAACCGTCGAGCAATTTCTTTATTCATTAACCCCTCAGCCACCAGTTCCAAGACACTCTGTTCTCTGGGGGTAAGGTCAATATGAATCGGAGCTTCATTTTTGACCAATCCCCCAGGGGGTTGAGGCAAGGTTCCTTTTTGGGTTAACAGAGTTCTAATCTCGGCAATCTGACGCGCCATGTCAGCAATATCAGGAGTTTCACTTTCCTCAGGAACTGGGGGCGCACTGACAATTCGACGTTCTAGTAAGTTTTTGACAATCGCCACCAGTTCATCGGGATCAAAGGGCTTGGGCAGATAGGCATCACACCCAGCGTTATAGCCTTGAATCCGATCTTTAGTCATGCCCCGCGCCGTTAAAAACACGATTGGCAAAGATTTAAATCGCGGATCATCCCGTAATTGCTTCAGGAATTGATACCCATCCACTTGGGGCATCATAATGTCTGAAATTACTAAATCCGGTTGCTTTTGCTCTAAGAGTGCCCATCCATCGCGAGCATTACTAGCCGCACTAACGCTAAAACCACTATCTTCCAAATAAGCCTGCACCGCTTCGCGCAGTCCTGGTTCATCGTCTACTAGTAACAATTGCTCCGCCATTGAGGTTGCTCCTTAGCTAGTTCTTTCACTCTAGCAATTTATTGGGTTGAGGAGTTATGCCCCTCCTAACCGATCGAGCAAAGGTGCGTTCGTTTGGGAAGGGCGATCGCCCTGTCCCCATGCCTTTGGGCATTAGACCTGACAGCTTAGGATTTGACGATACTTTAAGAAGATTTAGTATTCAGCAATACATCTATTACAGTGGCAGTAAGACTATTCACGGCACGTACGCCTCCCTTGTTAGATAAATAGGTGAGATGAATGGGTGAGATGAATGCTGAAGACTTTTTTAATCAAGGACTGGCTAAAGCGCAGCAGGCTAATTATCAAGGTGCCGTCACTGATTTCACTGAAGCGATTCATCTATGTCCCCAGTTTGCGGGTGCTTATCTGCGGCGAGGAACGACTCGTGCAGCAATGGGAGATACCCAAGGCGCGATCGCGGACTTCGACCAAGTTTTAGCCATTAATCCGAAATTGGTCGATGGTTACCTGCATCGGGGCACAGCTCGTGCTGACTTGGGAGATTCCCAAGGAGCACTTCAAGACTTTGATCATGCCTTACAGTTGCAACCTCGGTCTGCTCCCGTCTACGTGCAGCGAGGCATTTTCCGGTCTAAGATCCGCGATAAACAGGGGGCGCTAGAGGATTTTGATCGGGCGCTGTTGCTCAGCGAGAATTCAGTCCTAGCTTATATTCAACGGGGGATCGTGCGCTCTGAATTAGGGGAGAAACAGGGGGCAATCGCCGACTTTGATCGAGCCTTGATCCTGAGTCCGAAATCAGTTCTGGCGTATATTCAGCGGGGGATTGTCCGGTCAGAATTAGGGGAGAAATCAGAGGCTCTGCAGGATTTTGCCCAAGCGTTAGAGATTAATCCCAAAAACGTTTTAGCCTATGTCCAGCGAGGAGTGCTCCGGTCAGAACTGGGAGACGACCAGGGCGCACTCCAAGACCTAGATCAAGCCTTGCGGCTCAAATCCCAGTCTGCTTCAGTTTATATTCAGCGGGGTATGGTGCGATCGCACCTAGGTGACAAACAGGGGGCGATCGCAGACTTTAATCAAGCTCTGCACCTCAATCCGCAGGCTGTCTTAGCCTACGTGCAGCTTGGGATTGTGCGGGCGGAATTAGGGGATAAACAAGGAGCTATTGAAGATTTTAATCGGGTCTTGCGGTTAAGTCCCAAGTCGGTGGCAGCTTATATTCAGCGGGGCATCGTTCACTCGGAATTAGGGGATAAACAGGCGGCCATCGAGGACTTCAATCGAGCTTTACAGATTGATCCAGACTCGGCACCGGCGTACCTAAATCGCGGCATAATCTATATCGAATTGGGGGATGGACACAAGGCGATCGCGGATTTCAATGAGGTGTTACGAATTGACCCCCATTCTGCAACCGCTTACCTCGATCGCAGTGCCGTCCGGTTTGAACTGGGCGATCGCATCGGAGCGTTAGAGGATTTTAACCAGGCAATCCAGATTTACCCAGACCGAGCCGCTGCCTATCTACAACGAGGAATTGTACGGGCTGAGTTAGGGGATAAACGGGAAGCCCTAGAGGATTTCAATCGAGTCTTGCGGCTGAATCCTGAATCTGAACCTGCTTACATTCAACGGGGTGTTGTGCGGGCCGACTTGGGAGATCAGCAAGGGGCGATCGCAGATTTTGATCGAGTCCTGCAAATTGATCCCACCTCCACGCTTGCCCACCTGTATCGGGGCGCAGTCCGGGCCGAGTTAGGCGATGATCAGGGGGCACTGGAAGATTTTGATCAGGCGATCCAGATCGACCCTAATTCTGCGACCTCCTGCTTAGATCGGAGTGCGATCCGCATGGAGTTAGGGGATCAGGAAGGTGCCACAGCAGACTTTAATCACGCCATCCAGATCAACCCCAACCCAGCCGGAGCCTATCTGAATCGGGGCATTCTCTTCTCTAAAATTGGTGACCCCCAACGGGCGATCGCCGATTTCAACCAAGCCCTGCAAACCAACCCTCAAGCTGTGACTGCCCATCTGCATCGGGGCGAGATTTATGAAACCTTAGGCAATCAGCAAGCTGCTTTGGAGGACTTCAACCAAGAATTGCGGCTGAA
>JAYKHH010000189.1:0-2639 GCA_035285265.1 Leptolyngbyaceae cyanobacterium
GAGGTGGAATTTTTCTGGGATTGTGCCTGGGCAGGTACCAGGCTAGACGTTAAGGGCATGAAAGCTAGGGCGATCACAACCGTGGATTTAAGCGATAGGACAGGGAATTTCATGGCATCACACAGAGAAAGGAATTATAGAGAAGGCGGCAACGAGGATGGTCGAGAGGGTTCTGCTAGGTAAATTCCCACAATCACACCACTGCCTGCTAGGGCTAAAAGAGCTGGAACTAGGGGCATCCAACCTCCTTGGTAGAGAAGGGCAGAACATAGAAAAACCACACCCCCGGAGGTGATGCAAATCGCCAGTCCTAAATAGAGTGGGGAGCGCAGTTGCCAAGCCAAAAGTCCACCAACGACAGACCAACCCCAGATCCAGATTCCATCTCCCCACAGGGGCAAAACCCACAGTAAGGGACGCTGATCGAGAATTGCCTTGAGCAGGTGACTCACCATTTGCGCCTGAATCAACACACCGGGAACTTGCTTTAAGGGGCCAGCCCCATAGGGGGTAGACCAAATATCCCCAGAACTATTAGCAGTGACCCCAACCAAGACGACTCGATCCTTGATGTCATCAGGGGCGATCGCCCCCGATAGCACTTGAGTTAAACTGACCTGGGCTGCGGGTTTGCTGACTGATCCATAATTCAGCAAAATTTGATTACCCCCGCCTTCCCAGCGCTGGTAGCCGCCCATATGCGGGTGTAGCCGCTTCAAGACCGTGGTACCGAATTGAATATCTCCATCCTGATTAAATTGATAGGAGATACCTTTCATCGCCTTCAGGTAGTGAGCGGCCAATTGGAAATTAAAGGAATAGGAAGTTCGGCAGGGAGAGGTCACATCTGGGGTCATATACAACAGATGACGACGCAGAATTCCATCGTTATCGGGAAGAAAATCGCTAAACCCTAAACGCTCGTTGGGCATCCCAGGGGGAGGTGCAGAACCATCAATATTGCTTTCAGGTTCATTGACTTTACAAATTCCAATCAGCTTGGAATCTTGCTGGAAATACTTTGCTAAGCCTGCTTGAGCGGGAGCAATCGGGATATCCCGATAGAGGTCTAAGCCAATAACACTGGGTTTCGCGGCAGTTAATTTATCTAAAAGCTGCTGCAGAGTCCGATTAGAAAGGGATGCCCGATCTCCGGCATGGTCTTTGATTTCTTGATCGTTAATCGTCACGATCAACAAACGTGAGTCTGGCTGTTCATCGGGTCGTTGGGTGAGCAGGGCATCAAATGCCTGGAGTTCCCAGGGTTGGATGAGCCCCAGGAATCGAATTCCGCCTACTACTACGGCGATCGCGAAACTGATTCCTACTAAAGCCGACAGGCTCCCTCGACGGGGTAAGGGGGGAGGCGGGAACTGAATCGCTGGATTGTTTACAGTAATCGATCCGTTACCCGTTTCATCCAGAGCGGTATGTATGAATCCCTGCCAAGTGACGGGCACTTCAGCGGGATTTTGATAGATTTGCGGTAACCAACTGGCACAGGGAAATTGATCTTCAAGTCCTTGCAGGCGTTCCCTCGCTGCTCGGACTGCGCTATACAAAGGCTGTCCTTGGGCAAAAGGTTCAATAAAATACTTCAAGAAGACTTGGGCGACGAGATCGGGTACAGGTTCCCGCATCACAATCATTTGGGGAATTTGTAAATCCGCCAGATCCCTCGCGAGTCCCAAACCATCACAGGAGTTAAAAATTGCGAGTTTGAGACCATGTTCAACGGCTTTTTTTAAGGCGTAGCGCAGGTCAGCAATGGTATAGCTATCCGTTGAATTCAGAAAAATCCGCCCCGTTAGATCCTGCCCGCAACTCGAACTATGCCCTGCAAAAAAAAGTAGATCCCAGGGTTGCTCCCAAAGCTCATCGTTCAGTTCCTGACGTTTAGGCTCTACGAGAAACTTGATTTCCACATCGGGTAATTGTTCCAGAAGTTTCCGATCTGCATCGGTATCGATACCGATGCTATTTCCCAAAATTGCAAGGACTTTGACCTTGGTTTTGGGGAGCCGTGGAACGATGAGAGGGGATGCTAATTCGACTCGTTCATAGTGGGGTGGACTGAGGGCAATTTCAGCCCTGGGGAAGCGATCGCACACATCCCAAAGATGCCAGGGTAGCCGCTGCAGTTCGATCTCCTTGACTTGGACAATCACTCGCACGGAATCGGTGGGAAGTAATTTTTCTAGTAGTTTTTCCCGAATCTCCCGAAAGGAGGCGGATTGGAGCCAGAGATTGAAGCGATCGCGCAAGGCTTTTCCTGCCAAGTTGCAATCTTCAATCCTAGAGACATTCTTAATTTGGGTGGTCGGAGCTTCGAGACGAAAGTGACTGCCTAAGTCAAGATAGGCTGCACGCCAGCGATCGTAACATTGGGGCAATTCAGGATCGGGGGGTAGTTTGCCAGTTATTTCCAATAAAGGGCGGGTAGCACAGCCTAAAGCTATGCCCCCTGCATGGCTTCTACTGGGAATCCCATCCTCTTCTTCTCCAATCTGCAACGTGACTGGAAATCCTTGTCCTAGGCTACCTTCTCCTACTTTTAAGACAACTAGCTTTCCCACAATTTGCCCTCCTTGAGCATGGATGGTTCTCCTCATTTGAGGGTGAAGGCATTACCTAGCTAT
>JAYKHH010000190.1:0-3557 GCA_035285265.1 Leptolyngbyaceae cyanobacterium
CTATGGGGGTTCTACCCAAACTGTGGCTCTCCTTCCAGGCAGCCCTGCCATTGATGCCGGAGGCTCAGGGGCTATCAGTAGCGATCAGCGGGGTATTGCTGCGGTTGGCACCCGTGATATTGGCGCATTTGAGTCTCGCGGTTTCACCGTTGCTATTACAGGTGGCGATACTCAAAGTGCAACAGTCGGCACCGCCTTTGCGACCCCTCTAAGCGTGAGGGTGAGCAGTTCCTTCTCAGAGCCTGTTCAGAACGGTATCCTCACCTTCACAGCCCCCAGTAGTGACGCTAGTCTTCTCCCTGCCATTCAATTTGCAACCCTAGATGCTGCTGGTAACGCCAGCCTACCCGTCACTGCTAATGCCACAGCGGGGAGTAACTATCCGGTTAGCGTTGGAGCTAACGGTATTACTACCCCTGTCACATTTAGCCTCACGAATAATTCTGAAGCAACTTCCTTCCCTCCACAATCTCCTGAGCCTCCTCCATATGATCCACCAAACGATCCTCCACCTGATGATGGTGATCCGGAAAATAGGACGACCACAGAATATACAGACCACTTAGGGTTGAACGCTGCCGACTTCCCGATCAAAACCCTGAAGGATACTCAGGAGAGCTTACGCCAAATTGAAGTTCTCACCGGTGTGAAGCCAGCCCTTTTGTATCTAAACTTTGCGAGTGTTGGGTCACTGCCGAATTCTGAACTGGCTACCTTCAAGAGTGACGAAGACCCTCTCGAACTTCTCATTGTCTCAGGCAACGATTTACCGATTATCAAACGGGTTCCGGGGGCAACCCGCGCCAAGGTCATCCAACTAGCCAATACCTTCCGCAGGCGGATCATGGATCCTGAATCTCGAGGTTATCTGGCTTCCGCTCGGCAGTTGTACCAATTGTTAGTAGCTCCTGTGGAAGCAGAATTAGGTAACTTGGGCATCAATAATTTAGTCTTGATCGCCGACGCGGGGCTACGCTCCTTACCCTTTGCAGCACTGCACGATGGTGAGCGCTTTTTAGTAGAAAAGTACAGTGTGGGGATGATGCCCAGTTTCAGCTTGACCGACACTCGCTATACCAGTGTCAAAAATTTTCAGGTTTTGGCGATGGGAGCCTCTCAGTTCCAGGAGCAACAGCCCCTACCAGCGGTACCAGAGGAGTTATCCATTATTAACCGCCTCTGGCAAGGGAAGACGCTGCTGAACGAGAAGTTCACCCTAAGCAATCTGAAAGCCATGCGACAGCAGAACCCCTATCCCCTGATCCATTTGGCAACCCACGGGGAATTCCAACCCGGAGTGCTCTCCAACTCCTATATTCAGCTCTGGGACTCTAAACTCCGGCTCAACCAACTCCGGGATTTAAGATTAAACAATCCCCTCGTAGAATTGCTAGTTTTAAGCGCGTGTACTACTGCCTTAGGCAATGAACAAGCCGAGCTAGGCTTTGCTGGCTTTGCGGTTCAAGCTGGCGTCAAATCAGCCTTAGCTAGTCTCTGGTATGTGAGTGATGCCGGAACCCTAGGGCTGATGACCGAGTTTTACAATCAGTTGAAAACTACCTCGACCAAGGCAGAGGCCCTCCAAAAAGCCCAACTTGCCATGATTCAAGGCAAGGTAGCTCTAGAGAACGGTCAACTTCGCTCTTCTCGCGGGAATACTTCCCTCTCTACAAAACTCTCACCAGTTCCGAACAACCAGCTTGCCCATCCTTACTATTGGGCTGCCTTTACCCTGATCGGCAATCCCTGGTAAATGAATGCCCTATCGCCCTCTAGTGCTACCTATGTAAAAGCCAGGACTGGTATAAAAGTCAGGACTGATATACAAGCCAGGACTATTTAAGGTTGATCGATGCCTAAACATGATTTTTGATTTAAAGTAGCCGAAGTAACCAAATTCAAGACCAAGATACCTTTCTTGATATTTTCGGAGTTTCAAAGATAGCAGGGTTACAATGGGTACCAGGTTATCTGGGTAAAATTTCCCTTTTCTGTGCCTCAGTTTCTACCGTTAGGTAAGGAGGGGTCGATCGCAAAACAAATCGCAGGGTTATAGTTTCACTTGGATATTTACCAGCATCTAGGAGAATTTAAATGAGAACTGGGAAAACCTTCCTTTCCTGCAGGGTGCCTCTTGCAATGACCCTACTCTCAGGACTGCTAGCCACACCCAGCTTGGCTCGTGACTTTCCCAGGCATGGATCGACATCGAGTTATTCCTTAGCAAGAGTAATATTTAAAGCACCAGCAAGACAGGAAGACCTGATTTCGACCCGTGGTAGCGCCAAACGGGGCGGTACTGGTCAATGCCCCGTAGACCCAGGGAATTCAGATCAAACTTCCAGCCGGAAAACTGTGGAGCAACCCCTAACAGCCCTAGTACCCATTGAAAATTTGGGTTTAACTATGATGGCTCGACCTACCTTTTGGGTTTATATTCCTCAAACTTCTTCCCAGACCGTAGAATTTTTGCTGGAAGATCGAGATGGAAACGAAATCTATCAAACGACTTCGACCCTGACGAGTGCTGCGGGTGTTGTCAGCTTTACCCTGCCAGAGACTGCACCTGCCCTAGAGATTGGGAAAGATTACCGCTGGGTCGTCTATCTCTCCTGTAAACCTGCCAGTCCTCAAGATCCCTTTGTAGGTGCCTGGGTTCGGCGTATTCCCACCGATTCCGCTCTCATGAATACCCTACGGCAGAAAACGCCCCTTGCTCGCGTCGCTACCTTTGCCGCTGCTGGAATTTGGCATGAAACCCTAACGAACCTAGTAGCCCTGAAACAGGCTCAGCCTAATAATCCCACCCTGGCAAGGGCATGGAAAGACTTATTAAATTCGGCAGGACTAGAAGTGCTTTCTACAGCGCCTCTCCAAAAGATTAATGATGCTGGCGCTACTCAAGTAAAGTAATGAGCAGGGTGATTACAGATTTGTACTGAATACAGATATGGTTGCCAAGGTTGCAGCGGATGTGCGCGTTAATGAGATTTTCATCTCTTATTCACGCAAGGATAAGGAATTTGTTCAATTCTTGGACGGTTCCCTTAGAAATCTGGGTCATGATCCTTGGGTAGACTGGGAAGATATTCAGCCAACGGAAGACTGGTGGGCCGCGATCCAGTCTGGGATCGAAAAGGCCAACAATTTTATCTTCGTGATCAGTCCAGACTCCATCGCCTCAAAAGTCTGTCGTCAGGAAATTGAACACGCAGTCCTCCATAATAAGAGGCTTGTGCCCATCGTACGCCGAGAGGGTTTTGAGATGCAGGATGTGCATCCTGCCTTAGCCACCCACAACTGGCTATTCATTCGAGAAACTGACAATTTTGAGCAGTTCTTGCAAATCCTGGTTAAAGCCCTAGAAACTGATTTGGTCTATCTCAATGAACATACCCGCCTCCAAACGCGGGCCATTGAATGGGATAAAAAGGAGCAAAATGAAAGCTCTCTGCTCCGGGGTACTGATCTAGATGCAGCAGAACAATGGTTGACCCACGCCTCAGGCAAAACACCTCAACCCACAGAATTGCACGGAAAGTATATTAATGCCAGTC
>JAYKHH010000191.1:0-7836 GCA_035285265.1 Leptolyngbyaceae cyanobacterium
CCGATGGGAAGATAGGGAATAAATTGATATTCCGGTTCAACCAGGGTTAAGCGTTCTACAGGAATTGGATATAGGTTTGCAATGGTATCTAGAAGAATGGGTTTTGCCATTTGCCCTCATTTAATAAATGTAGATACTAAGCGAGGATTGGGATCAGCCGAAGTGATTTCCCAAATTGTACGCAGAATTACCATTTGAGTGAAGTCTCAGTCACAATGACGCTCCCCTGATTGCTCGACTCAAAATCAGGGGGCGGCTTGATTCAGCTTATCTCAGTGCCAATTGGAATTATAGATCGGTCAATTAGAGGCAATCTGATACTCCGGATGATGGAGCGCCCATTGCCAAACCTGATAGCCCCGAGGACTGAGATGCAATCCATCGGTAGTTAAGTCTGACCGGAGGTTGCCATTATCATCACTAAATAAACTTTGCAGATCCAGGTAGGTGACTCGTTCTTCCTTCGCGATCGCCACAATTTGTTCATTCAGCCAGCGAATTCGATGATTGGGAATCACATCCTGACCCGTTGGCAAAATGGATTGCACCACTATTTACGCTTGGGGATTAGTTTGCCGCAGTTGCCGCATAATCTGGCGGAGATTGCCCAAGATGTGGTCGTTACTATGACCTCGGCGCAAATCATTAATGCCAGCCATCACATACAGGGTATCGGGGCGAGTTTGAGAGAAAGCTCCTAAACGCTTAAGAATATCCCCCGTCGTCTCTCCAGAAATACTTTGATTTAACCAAAGCTGACCAGAAGGCAAGCGCCCAGAGGGAAACCACAAACTAATTGAGTCTCCCACTAAAACCGATAGGCGATTTTGTCCTTTACCCTTGGCTACAACCTTGGCTTCCTGAGCCAATAGGGTTTTCCACTGCTCATGGGTGGGCTGGGTATTGGCCGTGATCCAGGCAGAACGAAAACTCCCAGCAGGTAAACGGGTGAATAGAGTACCGGCCTTGAGGGCTGCTAGCCTTTGCTGATAAAGCTGACTGCCTGACGCAGGCCCTTGGGTGAGGGGTTGGGTAAACTCTGTTAAATCGGGTGTCCACCTTGGAGGAAGGGCGGCGATCTGAGTCCTAGCTCGGATGGACTGCTCTGGTAAGGCTGACGCTGACGCTGGACGAGGAGTAGAGGGTGCAGGAGTTGCTCGAACAGACTTAACTGCCACCCTTGGGTTCCTGGCGGTTGCCTTGAACTTATGGGATTGAGGAGAGGGTTGGGCAGGTTTTTGAGTAGAAGAGGTTGATAGGAACGGCCAATTGGATCTGGCTTCCCTGGCGGCTTTTAGAACGGATTTGGCAACGAGATCCGTTGCTTCAAAACTAGACTTTTGGGATCTATCGATCTGGGAATGTCCCATCTGCGACTGTCTCTTGGCGCTAAACTCCGGCACCTCTGGTTTTAAGTCCGGTTTACTCACCGGAATTTGAATCATCTCCAGTTCCTGACTGTCAATGCGATCGGGTAGAGATGGTAAATGCTTGATGGGAGGAGAAGACTTGGGCAAAGCGAGAGCTGTTTGCCCATTCACTAATACACCTGCGGCTAATAAATAAATCTTGCTGCTCATGGTGTAATTCCTTGATTGATCATCTACATACCCCTTCTGGTTGCACTCATGATGAACTAAAGATGAATTAAAGGTTACACTCAATAGCCCAATGGCTTTGCCATCAAGCTCTTTGGGGCGATTGCCTTCCCATTCATCTACAGAGACTGATTGCTATCTTTAGTGGAATCCATTGGGTTCATCACCCCTCTAAAGGACGAATTTTTGATGCCACTGCCTAGAAAGAGGCAATCTCCTTCTCCCTTTCCCAGACCCTAACGAGGGGAGTCAGGAAAGTTTGAGGGTGGCAGCAGAAAACAAAACGGCTGATTCAATATTGAGCGTGATATTTCAGTAGCGATCGCAGGTACCGCATAGGATAAAATTCGGGTATGAAGTTTTATTTCTGCCAACCTTGCAGATGGGTTGCTAATTCCCCAGACTCTTGAAGTTCTAGAGCTTCTCGATTAGTCATAAACTGATAAGCACTTTAAAGAGGATTGAACACAATGGCATTCACACAGCCCCCTTTACCTTATGATTTCAGCGCTCTAGAGCCTTATATGTCGGCGCGCACTTTTGAATTTCACTATGGCAAGCACCATGCGGCCTATGTCACCAATTTAAATAACCTCACCAAGGACACCGCACTTGCTGATATGTCCCTAGAGGAAGTAATTAAGGCTACCTTCAAAGATCCTGCTAAAGTAGGCGTTTTCAATAACGCGGCTCAAGTTTGGAATCACTCTTTCTTCTGGAATTGCATGAAAGCGGGTGGTGGTGGAACACCCACGGGCGCACTGGCTGCGAAGATTGATGCGGACTTTGGCAGTTTTGACAAGTTTAAGGAAGAATTCAAAACGGCTGCTGCCACTCAATTTGGTAGCGGTTGGGCTTGGCTCTCGTTAGATAACGGCACCCTCAAGGTGAGCAAAACCCCCAACGCTGAAGATCCTATCGCCCTCGGACAGACCCCCATCCTGACCATTGATGTGTGGGAACATGCCTACTACATCGACTACCAAAACCGTCGCCCTGATTTTATCGCTACTTTCCTAGATAGCCTAGTGAACTGGGACTTCGTGGCTGAACAACTAGCGGCTGCTAGTTAGGGTTGAGCTTAGGAGCCTGTCGGAGTCAGGTTCTCCTATCTAAAGAGATCCCCCCTACCCCCCTTAAAAAGGGGGGCTTCTCACTAGACTTCCTAGCCCGATCAGGTTCTGTAATTGAGAGATCCCCCCTACCTATCTTAAAGAGGGGGGTGCAGGTCTTCTCCCCCCTTTCTAAGGGGGTTGGGGGGGATCTCCGGCAGGCCACTAGTCAACTTAGGCAAAATTACAAAAACAGGTCAACTAAGGGTAAATCCTCATGGTTGACCTGTTTTTGTAGGTAGAGCAAAAAGAGAGGGAGATGAGCAATGGCCTACAGTAACTTTACCCTCAGCAAAGTTAAAGCCGATTTTGGCATTGTTACCCAGGAAACCCAAGATCTCTTTTTAGAAATTGCTCCTATTCCACCGAGTGAGATCCTCTCGTTGGTGCTGAAAGAACAGCTTCCCTTAGCAGGTGCTATCAACACTGAAAAAGCTCGTTCGGAACTGGTGATTATGCCGATTTTGATCGAGGTTCGGCGACTCCTCAACCACCAAATTTCGGTCTTCTCCGGCAGCACCTTTGAAGTAGACCCGTCTCAGGGCTTAGAAGGGCGCTGCGATTTTATCTTGAGCCGTTCTCCGGAACAGTACTATATTGCTAGTCCAGTTCTCACGATTGTCGAAGCGAAGAACGAAAGTATCCCCAGTGGATTAGGGCAGTGTATTGCCACCATGATTGCGGCCCGTTTATTTAATCAACGGGAAGGCAACCCCATTGATGCGATTTATGGAGCGGTTACCACCGGAACGGATTGGAAATTCCTCAAGCTGGAGGGGCAAACTGCATTCATTGATGTCAGCGATTACTACATCAAGGAAATTGACAAAATCCTAGGAATTTTAGCAGCACCCCTCCAACTCTAGCCTGCCTCCTAATTTCCCTTTGCCTTCTGTAACAGGAGATTGGCTTTAGCAGACCATTCAGGTTGTCCCTGCATTGCAAATAAATCTTTGGCGTACTGCAAGACTTGCTGAGCATCTGGGTAACGCTCCTGCTTTAGAAATGCGATGCCCGCACCGTAGTAGGCATTGGCATAGTCCGTATTTGCCTCGGCTGACTGGCGGAAAGCCACTAATGCCTCTTCTAACTTTCCCTGAGTCAATAGAACCGAACCCAGTTCATAGAGCGCCTCTGGATACTTCGGTTTCAGTTTGATGGCCTGTTGGAGAGCCGCGATCGCCTCAGAAGACTTCCCTTGCTTCAGATAGGCTGACCCTAAGTGATAGATAGGTTCTGGAGCATTCACATTAAGTTGCTTAGCCTTTTGAAAGGCAGCGATCGCCCGATCAAAGTTACCCTGTTGTTGCCACACTAAACCCAGGTTGTAGTGAGCAAGCCCCAACTGAGCGTCTAACTCCACTGCTCGCTGTAAATAAGCACCCGCCTGCTCAAAGTTATTGCCTTCCAGCAAGGCGGCCCCTAGATTGGCGTAGGCCAGGGAAAATTTAGGATCGACTTGGGTGGCTTGATAAAACGCATCCGCAGCGGGCTGAAGTTGCCCTTGTTGGCGCAAAGCTAGCCCTAAGTTATAGTGGGCCGCACCCATCATCGGATTCAAGCGAGTTGCTAACCGGAAGGCGGCGATCGCCTCTGGCACCTTCCCGCGTTTGACCAAATCTAATCCTTGATTTAATGCAGCTTCAGGAGTTTGTTCCTTAGTAGCCTGAGCCATGATCACAGGAGTCGCATGAACTTGCCTCGTTAAGCTTGCCAACCCGATTGCAGGAACTATTAAGCTAGTACCGATAAAAATCACGCTAGACCACTGAACCGTCTGCCAACCCCTAAGCTGTATGTTCATGCTGATACCTAACACCTAACACCTAACTCCGTTCGGCTGAGCGAAGTCGAAGCCTGACACCTCATTCTAAGCAGATTCAGGATTAAGTCGCGCCATTTCCCAAGTCGTGTAGGTGCCAATGGGACTCCACAATAGATAGGGCACTAATAATAGAGCGGCCCAACCCGACACTTGCCAAACTACGAGGGTGAGAATCAAGCCAATGATAGTGCCAATCCCGCCTACTAGGGTTCCCGTTTTGAGCGATCGCAACCACAGGGTAATCGGAGGATAGAGAACAATAACGACCTCTAACAGTAAATAGGAACCCATCAACCACCAGGTCTTAGCGCTACCGGGTGCTGCTTCCCAAACAATATAAGCAGACCAAGCACCGCAAATAAAAATAATGGTCCAAATGATCGGGATTGCAGGTTCAAAAACTAGCCAATCTGGACGGCGCAATCGCCCGAACCATCTCACATCAGCGGGTTTGAGGAAGCTACTCCCCAAGGCAACCAGAAAGGTCACTGCTCCAATGACCATCCAGGACTTGATCATGCTTCCCCCTCATGGCAAAGATAGTGCGGTTGTGTAAAAAATTTGTCTTGGCAGGCTAAATCTATTGTGTCAGCGATCGCACCTATCCGGCATCATTCCCTGGTTCCATCGATCAGCACTAAGGGCATGGCAGTGCCATGCCCCTTGTATCTACAGAATCTAGGCTCAGAGTTAGAAACAGAGAATGGGCCGTGCGATCGCCCCAAAATTAAAGCTTGGCAGCTATCGGGGTTGGACGCATCACCACTTTTTTAGCTAAACCCAGAATCATTAAGACTCGAATTGACCACCAAGTCATGTCAATTTCCCACCAACGTTCTCCACTTTTTGCCACGTTGGGATGGGCATGGTGATTATTGTGCCAACCTTCGCCATAGGTGAGGATCGCGGCCCACCAGAGATTGCGAGAGTTATCGGTACTTTCAAAGGAGCGATACCCAAACAGGTGAGTTGCCGAATTAATCAACCACGTACTATGCCACAGCAGCACGGATCGGACAAACATGCCATAGACGACAAACGACCACCCGCCCAAGGCATAGAAAAGCAACCCTAGAGGAATTTGGAGCAGCAAGTGATAACGGTCTAGCCAGAGATAGAGCGGTTGTCGAGCCAAATCAGGTGCTGATTTTTGGTAAAACTCAGGGGCAAAAAACTCTTCACGGGGGCAAAGGATCCATTGCATGTGACTCCACCAAAAACCTCGTTTGGCAGAATAGGGATCCTTGTCTTCATCTTCGGTAAAGGCATGGTGGAGACGGTGCCCCGCCACCCAAAAAATTGGCCCACCTTGAAGGGCCAGTGCGCCGATGATAGCAATTACATATTCCACCGCCTTAGGTACCTGAAAACTGCGATGGCTCAGGAGTCGGTGATACCCAAGACAAATGCCAATACTGCCGAAGAGCCAGTGCAGAAAAATAGTCAGTCCCAGAGCAGGCCAGGAGAAGAACCAAGGAGCCAATAAAGCTAGGGCATGAAAGGCTCCAAAGAACGCCACGTTAATCCAACTGAGAGGAGGCGTTTGCCTACTTTCAAGCGTGGTTGAGTTGAAGGTCATAAATCTTCCTTAAATGTAATGAATAAACCAGTGCTGAAAACCACAAGACTGGTTAGCTTCCCCTCTCTGGCCACAAGCCTGCAATTTTGAGAGCTTGACATAAATTTAGGTGTAAAGGGCTGCAGTCCTGCATAACTCTCCAACCCCTGACCTGATTCAACCCTGACTGTCTGCTTGATTTCTGATAGGGAGATAGCATTGCTATACTCCCTACCAAACTATCGGTTGCAAATATTTGGGTTAGATAGGTATCACGCCTCTATGGCCATTGCCTCAGTTCTATACCTGGTTTAAAAGCAAGCTACAGTAGAGATGAAAGATGCAAGTGTTACTTGCACCCTTTTAGGTTAGCAATAATTTTGTATGAATGCAAGTGCCACTTGCATTATTTTATGTCTTCTTCAGGATTATCAACCCGGCAACGCTTAATTAGGGCAGCCCTGGAATTATTTGCCTCCCAGGGGGTGACGGAAACAACAACCCGACAGATTGCAGAATTGGCAGAGGTGAATGAAGTCACCTTATTCCGCCAATTTGGTAATAAGCATGGATTACTCCTAGCCGTGATTGAAGATTCCACCATCTTTAACCATTTGGGGGAGTCTTTGGTGCAGCAAGCCAATGAAGCTACCAGTGTCTACCAAGCTTTAAAGGATTATGCGAATGGTCGCCTTCAAGCCCTAGAACAAGTTCCAGAGTTTATTCGGTCTTTAGTGGGCGAGGCAGGACAGTATCCGACTGAAAACCGTCAAGCGCTGGGGCGAGGCATGACGCAAGCGAATCAGTATGTGGCTCAATATCTAGAAACGGTCATTTGTCGTGGACAGTTGCAGACCCATTTCCCACCCGAAAAGTTAGCCAGTTTGCTGAATGGCATGTTGTTAGGATATGTCGTGATCGAGTTCACCAGCGAATTCCATAAGCTTTGGGATGATCGCGACGATTTTGTCGAGAATTTAATTGACCTCTTCTTAAATGGGGCGGTCTCCGGGGCAGCTCAATCTGATCCAAACTTTAGTCGCGTTTTTACGACTGCCCCTGCTTTAAGCACCAGTGGCTCAGCCGATATTGTGGACTTACCTGCCACCTTAGTCCATACCATGCTCCAGCGGGCCAAAAAGCTAGGTGTACGCGACTACGCCTTAATGTATCTGTTGTTTGCCTCTGGACTGGGGGTAGGAGAGATAGTGATGCTGGAGCGATCGCACCAGATCTCTGATGCCAACCAACACCTGTTGCATGTGGCTCAAGGCTCCACCCGCCGCCGAGTCCCCGTCAATCGCCGCATTCTCGGAAAATCCTATGGCTCCTATACGAACAATCCCTTAACTCAATGGCTCAAAAGCCGTAAAGATGAGCAGTCCGCTTTGCTTCTGAATGATGCCGGACAACCGATCGCTGAAGCAGAGATCCAAGCCTGTTGGAAAACTTGTGTCGAAGGGTTAGCGACGCCTGAAGGTCAACTGCCTGCGATCGAGCAAGCCCAACAAACTTGGTGCATTGAAATGCTGGTACGAGGGATTGACTTGGAAGATTTGAGCATTCTTACAGGTTGGGACATTGCCACCTTAAAACCCTACGCCCGTCGCGCCAAAGAAAAGTTAGCTTTGGAGCAGGCCATTAAGCTCGATCAGTGAATTGGGGATTAACGTCAGTCTCCAACGAAGGCGCACCTGCGGGAAGGGCGAAAGAAAACGTTCCCATTTCTGACTCGACCCAGGT
>JAYKHH010000192.1:0-3540 GCA_035285265.1 Leptolyngbyaceae cyanobacterium
TCCAGGAGGGTAATCTGATTGACATGGGTGACAAGACGCAGTAGATCATGATCCAACCCTTAGTAAAAGCTAAACCATACATGCCAAGTTTTTTGGATATCTACGTTTTGAAGCAGGGGGTGGCGCAGACATGAATGGCAGTCTGATTCTATCCAACATTTTGAATCCAGCGATTCTATTTTTTTTCTTGGGCATGATTGCTGTTTTCATCAAGTCTGATCTGGAAATTCCACCTCCCATTCCTAAGATACTGTCCCTCTATCTACTGTTTGCAATTGGATATAAAGGGGGAGTCGAACTGATCAAAAGTGGCATCACGCAAGAAGTTATGCTCACCCTGCTTGCAGCCGCATTGATGGCATCTGTTGTGCCAATTTATACATTTTTTATTCTGAGATTCAAGCTCGATGTTTATGATGCAGCAGCGATCGCAGCCACCTATGGCTCGATCAGTGCAGTAACTTTCATCACTGCTACTTCATTTCTGGTTAAATTGGGTATTGACTATAGTGGGTATATGGTGGCAGCCCTAGCCCTGATGGAATCTCCAGCGATTATTGTCGGATTGATCCTAGTCAACCTATTCACCGCTGACAAACGGGAACAGAGCTTTTCCTGGGGTGAGGTCCTACGAGAAGCATTTTTGAATAGTTCGGTTTTTCTTCTCGTAGGTAGCTTGATTATCGGAGTTTTGACGGGAGAAAATGGCTGGAAAGCGTTGGAACCCACGGTTCAAAGCCTATTCTACGGAATGCTCACCTTCTTCTTGCTCGATATGGGGTTGGTTGCAGCTAAAAGAATTAAGGACTTACAAAAAACTGGATTTTTCCTAGTCTCGTTTGCCATCCTGATTCCTATCCTGAATGCAGGTGTTGGGTTGGCGCTTGCAAAAGTTATTGATTTGTCGCAAGGCAACGCGCTGTTGTTTTCTGTATTGTGTGCCAGTGCTTCCTATATTGCTGTTCCAGCAGCAATCCGGTTGACCGTACCTGAAGCGAATCCCAGTCTTTATGTTTCGACGGCTCTAGCAGTTACATTCCCGTTCAACATCATTGTGGGAATCCCGCTTTATCTGTACGGAATTAACCTATTTTGGGGGTAATCACATGCATCTCGTTAAAAGAATAGAAATTATTGCCAATTCATTCGAGCTGAGCAAAATTTTGGATGGTTTAGAGAAATCAGGTGTCCATGGTCATGCCGTGATTCGTAATGTGACTGGTAAAGGATTACGAGAAGGCTCTGAAGATTTAGACATGACCATGCTCGACAATGTTTATATCATTGCGTTTTGTATGCCTGAACAGATTGAAACGGTGGTTGAAAATGTTCGCCCCCTGCTCAATAAGTTTGGTGGAACTTGTTACGTCTCAGACGTAATGGAGATTCGCTCTGTTAAATGTGTTGCATCGTAATGAGATGTGAATTCGATAGCCTGATTTTGCGTGGGCTTCGCGCACGCAAAATCAGGCTATTTTGGGATTTTTGCCTCGCGCACACAAAATGGCCACTTCGTCGAACTGACGCTAGCTAAGCTTTCCAACCGCCCAGCTTTTCGATAGTGACTATTCATCATCAATCACTGCATTGCGATCGAGCACCAATAGGCTGCGTAACTGATCCGTATCCAGTTCAGTGAGCCACCCTTCCCCAGCCCCTACTACCTGTTCTGCAAGGGCTTTTTTACTTTCGATCAAGTCGTGAATTTTCTCCTCTAGGGTACCTGTGGAGACAAATTTGTGGACTTGCACATTGCGAGTTTGCCCAATCCGGAACACCCGGTCGGTGGCTTGGTTTTCAACGGCAGGGTTCCACCAGCGATCGAAGTGGAAAACATGGTTAGCACGGGTCAGGTTAAGACCGACCCCACCTGCTTTCAGGGAGAGAATGAAAATCCTGGGACCTTGGGGATCATGCTGAAAGCGATCGATCATTTCTTCCCGTTGCTTTTTCGAGGTGCTGCCGTAGAGGAACAGAACTTCCCGCCCTAGCTGTTGTTCCAGGTGGACTTTGAGCATTTTTCCCCACTCCGCAAATTGGGTGAAAATCAAGGCCCGTTCCGCGCTACCCGCCCGACTGCTTTCCCCCGCCAGCAGAATTTCCTCTAGCATTTCGTCCAGTCGTTGCAGCTTGCCAGATCGATGACCGTTCCCCAAGCTGGATTCCTTTAAGAAATGGCCAGGATGGTTGCAGATTTGCTTTAGCTTGACGAGTAACCCCAAAATCATGCCTCGACGTTGGATACCCTCACTCGATTCAATTTCAGCTAAGGATTGCTCAACGGTTTTTTGATAGAGGCTGGCTTGCTCAGTCGATAGACCACAGAACACCGTCATTTCTTGTTTTTCGGGCAGGTCTTGGATAATGGTTCGATCAGTTTTAAGACGACGGAGGATAAAGGGTTGGACGAGCGATCGCAACGTTTGCAAGGAAGCTGTGTCCCCATAGCGCTCAATGGGTACGGCAAACCGTCGTTGGAAGAAGTTACGCGGCCCCAAATAGCCCGGATTGAGGAAATCTAAAATCGACCACAACTCCGAGAGGCGATTCTCTACGGGCGTTCCCGTCAGGGCAATGCGAAATTGAGTTTGTAATTCCCGCACCGCTTGGGATTGCTTCGCCTCTGGGTTCTTAATATTCTGGGCTTCATCCAGCACCACTCCCTGCCAAGCAACCCCTTGGAGATCTTTGACATCCCGATGCAGTAGCGCATAGCTGGTCAGCACAATATCTCGACCCTGCACAGCCTTGGCAAAGGCTTTGCCCTTGGCTCGTTTATCGCCATGATGGACGAGCACCTTGAGGGTGGGGGCAAACTTCTTCACTTCCCGCTCCCAGTTCCCCACGACTGAAGTGGGGCAGATCAGCAGTGTGGGTGCTTCTAACACCCCCTCCTCCTTGAGATGGAGCAGAAAGGCAATAAACTCAACGGTTTTTCCTAAGCCCATGTCGTCTGCCAAGCAAGCCCCCAATCCCCAGCGTTCCAAAAAGGCCAGCCACCCTGCCCCCCGCGCTTGGTAGGGACGCAATTGCCCCTGAAAACTACTGGGAGGCACGATCGCCTGAATCGATTCATTCCCTGTCGTCAGGGTGCCGATTAACTCTTGGAGAGCACCAGAGGCTTCAAAACTAACCACAGGGAGCTTTTCAATCACCTGGGCATCCCCCGTACTGATGCGTAGCGCATCTTCCAAGGACAGGGACATTTGATCCTTGCGGGCGGTAAAAAAGGTTTGGGCAGCTCGAATATCCTGCGATCGCAACTCCACCCACTCCCCATTAATCTCGACCAAGGGCGAATTCATCGCCACCAGACGGTCAAATTCAGGTTTGGAGATGCGTTGTCCGCCAATGGATAACTCCCACTTAAAGTTGAGGAGGCTCTGCAACCCTAAGCGTTCCTGTTTGCGTAGCTTCGGAGTTTCTGCCCGAATCGTCAACCCTAGACGGCTGGCCCACCCTTCCTGCTGGGCTAAGCTGGGGGGCAACACTACCCCAAAGCCACTGTCTTGGAGTCGCCAAGCCACTGCTTTTACAAAC
>JAYKHH010000193.1:0-5829 GCA_035285265.1 Leptolyngbyaceae cyanobacterium
CACTACTGGGGAAAGAAGTCTTTAAGAAGTCAGATTTTATTTGATATTAATCTAAAGATTCGCCCCGGAGAAATTGTGATTATGACTGGCCCATCTGGTTCTGGAAAAACAACTTTGTTAACCCTGATGGGGGGCTTGCGATCGCTCCAAGAAGGAAGTCTTAAATTTTTAGGTACAGAACTTCGGGGTGCTAACTCACCTCAACTGGTACAAGTGCGTCGGTATATTGGCTATATTTTTCAAGCCCATAATTTACTGGGATTTTTAACGGCTCAACAAAATGTACAAATGTCTTTGGAGTTCCGCAAAGATATTTCGCGGCAAGATGCTCAAAGTAAGGCGGAGGCAATGTTATATGAGGTGGGTTTGGGTGACCACATCCAGGCATACCCTCAGCAACTTTCTGGGGGCCAAAAACAACGGGTGGCGATCGCGAGAGCGTTAGTTGGTGGCCCTAAATTGATTTTGGCGGATGAACCCACGGCTTCCTTGGATGGTAAGACGGGTCGGGAGGTGGTTGAAATCATGCAAACGCTAGCCAAGGAAAAGGGCTGTGCGATTGTGCTGGTTACCCATGACAATCGGATTTTAGACATCGGCGATCGCATTGTGCGTATGGAGGACGGCAGATTATTAGATTGATCGCGTAGGGGCAGATCCCGTAGGGGCGGGTTCACCCCAGAAACTTGCCCGTACCACCATTTCGATAAACCCACCCTTACCAGGGATGGGGCGATTGCGTAAACCCGCCCTTAATAGGGATGGGGCGATCGCGTAGGGGCGGGTTTACCCCTATCCTTTGCAACCCACACATTTTTCTGTAAACCCGCCCTTACGTTAACGTGAATTCGATAGCCCTTTCGTCGAACTGACATTACGTTAGATTTACGGTTTTCGAGTGGTTTGCGCGTCTAGGTAACCAGACCCAAACCTGCGCGATGGGGGTATCAACATCTCGCTAAACCCTATAAAAGCAGAGCTTGCAATTTCTTTTCACGATGGGCCAGACGCTCTGATAGGGTGCAGATCACAAACTTTTGAAATGCATTAGCTAGCTCCGGGGACTCCGTTTGCATGGTTTGCAAGGCTTGAGCGGAAAGACCATAGAGTTGGCTGGGTTGATCTGTAATCACCGAGGCAGAGCGGGGTTCTCCGGTGTAGAGTCCCATCTCACCAATAATGGTGCCGGATCCCATCGTTCGGAGTCTTGCCTTTTTGCCACTGGGGAGTTCTAGCCAAATGGTGACCTGACCCGACTCAATAAAATAAAGGATTTCTGGAAGCTCTCCTTGACGGAATACACAGTAATCTGCGGGAGCTTCTAGAGGTTCGAGGTAACTGATAAACCGGGGTACTTGTTCCTCAGATAGAAAGAGATCTTGGAGTTGTTGGGCAAGGGGCAGCAACAAATCACAGGTGCTACCTTCCTTTTGGAGGATTTTATTTTCACACCATTCAATGCTGTGATCGAGATCGGAAAAAACCTGAGACTGTTTATCCTGCGGATCTAGGCAACCACCCTCCATCAGCTTTTGCTGAATGGGAGCAGACAGGTGACTAAAAACCAAGGTAACGCCATGTTTAGCAGTCAATTGCTTGATCTTGACGAAGCTAAAAGCAGCGGAGGAGTCGAGGCTGCTGACCAAACGAAAGTCCAGGATCAAAAACCGGATGGGGGGACGATCTACACCTTCTATGCGCTGCCGCACATATTCCAACAAAGTGTTAGCAGTCCCAAAGAAAATATAAGCCTGAAGACACAGGATCAAGATTTGGTGTCCCTTTTCTTGCAGGAGCTTTTGCTCTTTGAAGGAGCGACTAAAGCTACTGGATTGTTCCGCACCAGAAATGACGTGCTTAATGACATTAAAGCGACTGTAGTTGAAGACAAAGAGGAGACAGGCAATCAACAACCCCATGCCAATGCCTGCAAGAAAATCGACAACAGCAATCATCACGAGAATGATGATCACTAGGGCATAATCCAGACGCGAAAGCTTGCTCCAGGCGACATAGACCCATTCAAACAATAATTCTAGACCTAGGTAGAGAAGCAGCCCCCCTAAGACTGCTTTGGGGAGATAAATGAGAAGTCCTCCCCCTTGCCAGAGCACAAACCCACACAATAGGGCAGCAGTCATCCCAGCCAGACGGCTACGCGCCCCTGCCTTTTGGTTCAGTAAGCTAAAGCTCATAATGAAGTGGCCAATCATGCCGCCACATAAACCTGCCATGAGGTTGGCAGTGCCATTGGCTTGTAGTTCCTGGTCTAGGTCAGCATCCTGTTGGGCTGCAATCTCTGTTCCGGTGGCATCCAGCAAGACGTTGATTGCCACTACTCCAGTCATGGCGATCAGATTTCCTACCTGTCCCAGTAACACAGACCAGTTCACTTGCCCTAGAAGGGTCAAGCTCCAGAACTGCCCGGATCGATTGGGGATCGGCGCTAAAAACCATCCCTGCAGGCTAGCTTCGGAAAGGGGAATTCCGGTCAGTCCCAATACGCCATGGGAAAGCACGATCGCTGCCAACAACAGCGAGGGCAAAACCCAAAAATGGTGATAGCGATTCAATACTGCTAACAACAGCACCCCAAACAGAACCCCCGGTAGCCAACGCCAGAGTGTATCGGCTTGGAAGAGGTAAGGAAGTTGGGCAAAACTCAGGGGTATTCCAGCCATGACGGTAAAGGCACCCTGGGCAAGGAGCCAACCCGTTCCTGCTAGAAACCCTCCAATTACAGGGTAGGGTAAGAACCGAATCCATCGCCCTAGGCGAAAGTGTCCTAGGGTAAAGAGAAAAATACCCACACAAATGGCGCTCAGGGTGAGGGATACCCAGACGGTGGCAAAGGTTGTAGAAGCTGACCCCAAGGGCTTGAGTTGGCTGGCAATGGTGGCAGCCATGATCGCCAGAATTGCCGAAGGAGCTGGATCGGGACAGGCGATCGCAAACCGAAAGGAACTATTGACCGCTACAAACCCAGCCACTAAAATTGCACTCACCAAGGCACTGCCAATCCCAGCAGGCAGGTAGGGTTCTAGATCGCCTGAAAAGACCAGGACAGCACAGGACACACTCGAAACCACGATCATCAGCCCTGTCGAGAAGCCTGCGATGATATTGGGTAGGAGAGATCGCGACCGAAGCCTTTTCAGCAGTTGGGTCAACAGGAATATCCGGGTCATTGCGACACTGTTAAGCATTAATAGAAACTCATTATCCAATGCTAGGCTTCTAGGTGACAGAACTTCTCAGAGAGTTCACCAATCCTTGGTTTTGAATAGGCACCTTCTTTGGATTCAGCCCAACCATGAACGTGTTTGTGATCAGACTTCAGCCGGATCAAGACTTGAAGGTAAGTCTTCAAAACTTTGTACGTGCCCAGGAAATCCAGGCAGGTTTTATCTTGACGACGGTAGGTAGCCTGAAGGTAGCAACGCTCCGATTGGCGGGTCAAGGTTCTAGCCAAACTTGGATTGGAAAATTTGAAATTGTCTCCCTAGTGGGAACCTTGTCGATCCACGGGGTACATTTGCATATGGCGATCGCCGATCATCAAGGCAACACCATTGGCGGGCATCTTCAGGAGGGGTGTCTGATCTATACCACCGCTGAAGTGGTGATTGGGGCCAGTGCAGAATTAGTTTTCCGACGAACCCTGGACGAACAAACAGGATTTAAGGAATTAGAGATTAAAGAAACGTCACCCTAGGGTGGGCTAAAAACTCTTCAGGTAGGGGATTCCTCGATCCTACTTCCGTATTTTGAAATAAAACCGTAAAGGCCCCTGCTCCTAAGCGATCTTGAGGCCACATCCGATAACACGGCATATCGGTGAGGTGAGATTGATAATTAGCCAAGGGAGCGATCGCCCTCGGCTCAAACTGGGGAAATCGTTCTAAAAACCATTGGCTGACTTCTTCATTTTCGTCGGGTGAATAGGTACAGGTCATATAGGCTAAGTAGCCCTGGGGAGCCACCAGTTGAGCCGAATTTGCCAGGATTCTTTTTTGGCGATTGGCATTTTTATTGATATTGATCGGATGGAAACAGCCCTCTGCCTTGCCGCCTTTAGCGAGGAGAGACTGACCTGTACAGGGCGCATCGACGGTTACTACTTGCGCTGTTTTAGGAATACTCTGAGCTAGAACTTGGGAGTCTACAGTGAGGGCGATCGCCGGATGAACTTGACACCGCCTTAAGTTAGAGATTAAGGCCGCATTGCGTTTGCCGATCACTTCATTGGTTATGAGCAATTGGGGCTGGAGAGCGACCCAAGCAAAGATGCTTTTACCGCCAGGGGATGCACACATATCGAATACCAAATGAATGGGCTCTGAAATGGTGCCTAGGGGGGAGGCCGCAAACACAGAAGAAAAATCTAGACAGTAAAAATAACCCTGGTGATGGAGTGAATGTTGCCCTGGCTTTTCCGCGATCGCCAAGCGATCGACAAAATCTGGTTGCCAAGGCGTCGGGGGCTCCACGGGAAAGGGCAAGGTTTCAGGTCGGGGCTGACACCACAGAATACAGGGTGAAAACTGCTGAGGATCGGTTAAAGCGTTCACAAATTCCGTCTGACGCATTGAGTCAGAAAATAGACGCTGACTCAATTTCACAAGTAACCGAGAAGGTTTTTCCATCCACAAAATTCTGAACTCAATAGGGCAGCGATCACATCGGTCTTGACTTTCAGTAGAATAAGACAGCCTTGATACCTAGTCCTGGATGGATTTACAAATCGAAGCCTCATTAGCTCTCATTTCGGGGTTTCGGCAACAAAACTCCGTTGGAGGAGGGAGAAACATAGGATTTGCCAACATCACCACCCCCGAAGGAACTACAACCCTCTTTGCTGTCAGCGGTAGGGTTGCCTATTCTAATGCCATTACTTTTCCTCCTGACGGAGAAGACTGGCGACCCCTTTTCAGAACTATTCCCCATCCTCCTGGACATGACCGCGATCGCGATACAGAATACAAGCTTTTAGAGACGATTGCCTTGACTTATAGGCACTATCGAGAAATCCAAGTTACGCTTTATCTATTCACAGAGCGTCCACCCTGCATGTCTTGCGAATTTGTTATCCAACAATTTCGAGACTTTTTCCCTAGGTGGGAACTCAGCATCAGACACGGTGAATAAGGAGGCATCCATCATGTTAAATTGCCCTGAGTTTGAAAATCTTCATAGGATACCTTGTACCGCACAAGATATCATCCATCTTGAACAACAGATCGGTTCACCCCTACCGAAAGCCTATAAAGAGTTGTTCTTAGAGCCGATGGGACGTGGTTCTGATGGTTTTTTAAAAGGAGAGGATTGTTTTTATCCGCATCTTTTTAAGATCCAAGCTTGGGCGAAAGAGCTTTTAGAAGAGAATAATTTTCCAGCGCCATTACCCGATGATGCTTTTGTATTCTTTATGCACCAAGGATATCAATTCAGCTTCTTCCGCTTAACCGAGGGAGATCATCCACCCACCTATTCCTTTGTTGAAGGGCAAAAAGAACTTACCTTCATCAAAAGTCATGAACGATTTGCTGAATTTCTTCTGACTGAATGGAACCTATACAAGCAAGCCATGTCTTCTCTGGTTGCTTGCTAAACCTTTTCCCATTAATCTATGCAAATTCTTTCTGTTGCTCTGAAAAATTTCAAGTCCCACAGCGATCGCTATTTTGAATTCCAACTGGGTACCAATACGATCTGTGGCGAAAATGGGGCCGGTAAGACCAGTATTTTGGAAGCGATCGCTTGGGTTTTGTTTAACTATACGGACTACAGCAAGGAAGAGTTAATCCGACGGGGGGCGACGAGTGCCCA
>JAYKHH010000194.1:0-2501 GCA_035285265.1 Leptolyngbyaceae cyanobacterium
AATAGTTGTATTTCGCCACGATTTGGGGGTCTAGAAAGAGCGATCGCCGACTCGGCAAGTACCCATTGGCTAAGCTAAATTGGCGTTGACTGGCGGCATTCGTTAAAAACTTCACGGCTTTGAGGGATTGATCGGGGTATGGGCTAGTTTTAGCAATCCCTAGACCCCAGCCTCCCTGACAAGCCCCACTAGAGTAGCCCGAACTATGAACCATGGGCTTGAGAGCAATCTTGCCTTTAACGGGCGAATCATCTCCATTGGCCAGAGGCCAAACGTAGGGCCAATTCCGCAAAAATACCGCCTCCCCGGCTTGGAACAAGTAACGGGTATCTTCTTCGCGATAGGTAACGACCCCAGGGGGTGAGATGCCTTGCTCAATCGTGCTTCGGAGAAACTCCACCGCTTGGATGGCTGCGGGTTGATTCAACCCCACTTCACGAGTATCAGGGTTTAGCCAGAAGCCACCAAAGCCTTCCAATATCTCCACAAACATGGCAGCCGATCCCTCATACTGGCGACCCTGCCACAGATAACCCCATTTTGCCGCCCCCTGTTTTTGCAGGGATTGCGAGATTTGCACTAACTCAGTAAAAGTTTCTGGTGGCTTGTAGCCTGCTTGTTCTAACAAGTCCCGGCGATAGTACAACACCCCCACATCACTCCGAAATGGAATCCGGTACAACCCCCCTTCATAGCGCCCCCCATTTAAGTTGCCAGGAAGAAACTCTGCAAGTTCTGAGGCTGAAAATTGACGGTCAAGGTTTACCAACCATCCAGCCGCAGCAAACTTGGGTGCCCAGGTTACATCCATGTACACCAGGTCATAGGGCGATCCTCCCAACAGAAAAGCAGAGGTGTACAGGTCTTCTAGGGAGTCAGGAGAACTGGGGCCTTCGACCAGGTTGATGCGAATATCTGGATTTTCTGCCTCAAAGTTTTTGATTAAGGGCTGCCAAAGGGGTACCTCAGGAGACACCATCAACAACGATAGGGTCACGGGTTGTTGGGTTGCCCCAGGCACACCCCAAAGGAACTTAATTGCTATTAGACAAGCCACGAATAGCAACAATAGCACTTTGGGAATCCTGGATTTTAGTAGAAATTTCGCCATCAGAATACCGGGTCTCCTGAACTATGGGCAGTATAGCGGCAACGGAGCTTTGTATGATTGAGAAGTGGCTGGTAGGTTCTCTGCTTGCTTCCTAAATCAAGACTAAAACTTTATTTAATAAACCATGACTGAAATTCCTAAGACACTTGAGGCTGCGATCGCCCAATCCCGTGAAGCCACCCAAGCTGCGATCGCGGATGGATTGACTCGCCTACAAGTAGAGCTAGTTTTTCCTGAACTGAAGCCGATGCCAGTCGCTCAGCAGTTTATTGAAGTGTTTGCTGATTTAGGATCTCACATCAAAGTCTATTTTCCCGATGCCGGAGCTGCTGCCTTAGCCCGGAGAGATTGGGGTGAACTGCCCTTTGAAGTTCGTGGAATTGGGGAAATCAAGGGAAAAATGCAACCGGACGATCAAGCTTTTATCTTGGTAGCCCCTAGCTCCGTAGAAGTCGTGGAAGTCGAGAAAATCTGTGAAGAAGCGGGCGATCGCCCCCTAATCATGCTCAACCCTTGTCTAGAAGACATTAGCACGATTGGCATTGGCTATGCAGGTCGTCAGCTCCGTGAACGATTTCTCAGCACCTTTGAAACCTGTTATTACCTTAGACCCTTAGAACAGGCTGCTCTCCTCCGTTGTTATCCTTCCCCGTGGCAAGTCTGGCTAGAAAACCAAGACGACTATCAATTAATTGCAGAAGTTGCTCAAAAACCTGTGGGCGAAGATTTGGATCGGCTCTTGGCAAAGGAAACCAGCGAAAATACTGATCAGCCCACTACACCCCCAAAAACTGGATTTTTTAAGGATCTTCAACGTCTTCTCAAGGCACTCGGTCAATAGCATTTGAGACTTAATCAACTTGTGATCCTGAACACAAGTATTTTGTGAACTGTAGGGTGTGGCAGGGCATAATAAAAGAAGAATTCTACGAGTAGGGGAACTCCTAGCCCTAGGATTCTGTCCCTACTGAAGTAGTTCAGATGCTCTTATCAGTGTTTTTAAGGTATTAAAGAGGCCCATGAGCGAAAGTACGCGCCGCATTATTATCGGTGATGTTCATGGTCATTATGATGGCATGATGAGGCTGTTAGAGGCGATCGCACCCAATACAGCGGATCAGGTTTACTTTTTAGGAGATTTGATTGATCGCGGGCCACAAAGTGCCCAAGTCCTAGATTTTGTTAAAAATAGTTCCTATGTCTCCCTCATGGGCAACCATGAGCAGCTTTTGCTGAATGCATTTCCCAATGGCACGCTGGTTACGGAAGCGTTGCAGGGATGGCTTTATAGTGGCGGGCAGGCAACAGTGAATAGCTATCGAGACAATATTCACGATTTAATCGATCACCTCAGTTGGATTGCTACTTTCCCGACCTATTTAGATTTAGG
>JAYKHH010000195.1:0-8042 GCA_035285265.1 Leptolyngbyaceae cyanobacterium
GTAACAGCTCAATGCGTTCAATTTCTAACTGGTAGACTTTTTGCTGCAAAAAAGTCACAGTATCGTATAGCTCTATCGGATCCAAAGTTTGGATCAGACTGCTTTGGGTAACAATGCCCAGTAATTCACCCTGGTCACCGGTCACCACCAATCGTTGCACCCGGCGTACCAGCATCTCCTGATGGGCATTCCATAAGGAGTCATCTGGACTCAGACAGAACAGCGGCGAACTCATTACGTTCTGGGCCTGCACCTGAAGAAAGTCCAACTCCAAGGCATGGAACTGTACCAGATCTCGCTCTGTTACCATGCCGATTGGGTAGACAAGCGGGGTCGGGGAGAAATCGCTAGATGCAGCAATGCTTGGATCGGGGCGTGTAGCCCTCTCTTCCACAATGACCACACAACTGACCCGATGCTCTGCCATCAATTCAGCCAAGCGTAGAACCGTGACCGTCATCGGGGCTTGCACCACCTGGGCAATCATGACTTCGGAAAGGGTTCGCAACCGGAGCAAATCCGTAGGTTGTAAAAAGGGACGAATGCTCTCAGGGGTGATCAGACCTAATAATTGCTCCTGCTCATCAACAATGGGCAAGTGCCGAATCTGATGTTGACGGAACAAGGTCAGGACGGCAAACAGATCCTGACATTGCGACAATTTCAGGGTAGTCACCTGCTGAGTCATCACCTCGGTTACCCGAACACCCTCTAGGCTGATCCCTGCTGCGGTCAACTGCACAATTTCCCGTTCTGTAACGATGCCAACAAGCTGTGCCTCCTGGATCACGACCACGCAACTCGCCCGTGCTTCACTTAAGATCAAAGCCAAGGCTGAATCGTCATCCATTAGGGAACAACTGCCCCTGGATTGGCTCATGAGGGCGATCGCATCCCTGAGGAGAGTATCAGGGGAGACAACAAGAGGATGGCGGTCGATCGCCTGCTCTAAATCTGGTGTAGAACGTGGTTCGAGAGGCATCATAGTTGCTAGATGGCAGTCCTTGAATTCATTAAAAACTGAAGTCGTGGATTTCTCTAGGGTGTTATTCTGCAAAATCACCCAATCCCTCTGATTATCAGTGTGTCAGTTTTTAACTAATCTAGTCTAGCCCTACCAGGATTTCTGAACGCGGTTCTTTTGTAAAAAGTCAAAGTCTATCCGTTCAGGTGTTAGGTGTCGGGTGTCGGGTGTCAGGCGTTGCCCTGAGCCCTTCGACAAGCTCAGGGTAAACTGCGTCGTTGGCATCGCCTGTCCGGAGGACTTAGGGGATCAGGCTCGCCCTGAGCGCAGTCGAAGGAGCACATATCGCCCCTACCCAGATCGCAGATTCCCAAGCCGAACAGACACAACCCGTTGGTTCTTTCCTAGAAATTGCCTCGGTTTGCAGGCTGACTTACGAGGCACACCCACGCTTTGTCTTGGCATAGGTGCGTAACCATCGTCTAGGGACTCCTACTACTCTAGCAATTGCAGCCAAGGAAAGTCTTTCTAGGAGCATTTTGTCAATAAGCTCTCTAGTTTCCTGATGAACAAAATGGTTACTAGGGTTTTGGATAAACTGCCGATTGCAGGCACGACACTTAAAGTTCTGCTTGCCGTTATGAATTCGCCCATTTTTGACCACATACCGCGAACCACATTTAGGGCAGACAGGAGTGCTGGCAACCACAGCCATCAATGTTGTTTCCATGGGCTGTTTCCCTATTCCTTAACTTCGACCATGCCGTTTGTGATTGCTGCCAACAATTGCTTTAAGGCAGCCATTTCAGCGGGACTCAAGCGGGTTGACAGCAGGAGTCGCTCAACTTGCTTGTCTAAGGCTGGGGTCAATTTTTTGGTTGCGATCGCTTCTTGCACAATTTCCACGAGTTGCATGAGCATGTTCCTAAACTCCTCAGTCCTGCACACAGGAATTTCAAACCTATGTACCTATCCCTGGGGGGTTGAAGAATTATGCAAACTTCTGAACTTTTTTATTACAATTTTTGGGAGACCTGAGACTCCTTAGGTCAGTAAGTCACTAGCACTAAGCTTTTGGGGATGTTTCTGCCCGGTGTTTTTGCCCTTTGATGCGGCTACAAAACCAATGAATTAGGTAGACAAAGCTATCCTACAAATGCAATATAGTGACAGGGTCAGATTGCTGATCTACGTCGGCACGTTCTAGCTTCAGTAGATGGACTTCTAGAATTTACTGTCTTAGGACTTTTATGATTTCTTTATCCTACTCAACCTGGCTTGACGCGGCTGATCACCGACCGCACCCAGGTTTGGTGCGAATAGTTAACCCTCTGCATTGAGTCACTACCCCCGGTCCTGGGCCTACAGGAGCGGGGGTTATTGTTAAGGAATGAACTAATCATGCTAGGTCGTAAACGTAGTCACAAAGAAGTGCTAGATGCTGAACCTCCGGTCAGGGAAGTTAAGGTCGCATCGCCCTCCGTGCTGCAAAACTCCGTGGTGGTGTTCTCTAAAAACTACCTACCGATGAGCCGGATCAATATCAAACGGGCGATCGCCCTTTTGCTGGCAGGTCATGCGGAACCTTTAGATTTGAGCAATCCGACTACTTGGCGGGTGCGATCGCCCAGTATTGTGGTGGAAGTGCCAGAGCAGATTCGTTTAACGATTGGTAATGCTGAAAGGCTGTGGAAGGTGCCCCCGGTCAACCGTCGAGAGGTGTTGCGTCGAGATGGTCATGCATGCCAATACTGTGGCAGTACCCGGCGACTCACCCTCGACCACGTTTTACCCCGCTCTAAAGGAGGCGGCCACACCTGGGATAACGTGGTAGCAGCCTGTGAGCCTTGTAATCATGGCAAGGGCGATCGCACCCCCCAGGAAGCGGGCATGATCCTACGTACCAAACCCAAGGCACCCATTCACCCCGCCATTGCTTTTGCCGAAAAATTCTGGCAAGACCAAGAGCGAGGGGAGTTTGAGTGGGAAGAGGGAAAATTTTAGATTTTGGATTTCCCCCCTTTTTAAGGGGGGTAGGGGGGATCTCTTAGGTGATTTCCGGGAAAGAAGCTACCGAAAGCCATGAGTTCTGGTAGGAGCGTAAAGCTTGCGCCTTTTATCACGCTACCGAGGAGGGCGCAAGCTTTGCGCCCCTACCGCCTTCATATTGATTTAGGGGGATTTTTCCTATCCCCCTGACCCCTGATCCCTACTCTAACTCTGGAAAAGTCCGCTTAAACTCTTCAAGTAGGTCGTCGATTTCCTCTAGAGCCTGATTCACATCAATTCTCAGCGTACCTAAATCGGGTTGCTCTAGGAGTCGCACCAGCGCTTCACGCTTACTTTCAATGACACTGACTTGGGTTTGCAAGGTTTGGAGGTCAATCATGATCCGCTTTGGCTCTCTAAGTTAGGGCAAATAATTTGAATAACGATCACGTTCAGTGATGAGGGCAACTACTACTTTCAGTGATGAGGGCAACTATCACTTAAAGTGAGAATAGTAAATAGCCGTGAATCAAACTACATAACTATATATGTTACGTCAAATTTCTTTAGGAACGGTCGGTTTATGGGTAGGTGGTGCCTTGACCATTATGGGGTTTGCTGCCTACGCCTTAGATAACGCCACCTTGAATCTAGTGGGTTTTTTCTACGGGATTCCTATCCTGCTGGGGGGACTCGCCCTGAAGGCGGCGGAACTCAAGCCTGTGCCTAGCCTATCCCCTTCTCCAGAGATCCTTGTGTTACGCAAGCAACAAGCTACCAATACCCAAAATCAAATCCGCAAGGATGTCACCCGGTTCCGCTATGGGCAAGAAGCTCATCTAGATACTTCGCTGGAACGTCTAGGATTAAGTCCCAGTGAGGGCGAGCGTCCAGTTCTTAAGGAAATTAAAGAAGAAGCAGTGGAAGGTGCCTATGCCTTAATCCTGGAATTTGAGTCTCCTTTGATTGCCCTAGAAGTTTGGCAAGAGAAACAAGAAAAAATAGCCACTTTCTTTGGCCCTGGAATTCGGGTGGAAGTCGCACAACCCAGAGAAAATGACATTGATGTAGCACTGATTAGTGTGCCGCAGGCGGTATAACTGTCTCTAGATTGTCTACTTTTCTAGACGAACGGCATACCATTGTAAAAACTGACCAGGTTCGAGGTCTAGTTCGCAAGAAGTTTCCATCAGGTATTGAGCTTGAGTGGGGATGGAGTTAAACTTTTGCAGATCCTTGGGTAGGCTATCCTGGCGTTGACTCAAGATGCCTTTGAGCTTTTCCAAGAGTTCAGCAGCCGTTAAGAACTCTTCCGGTTGGTTAGATTCCAAAACCACAAAAGTCTCCTGCTCGTACATTCTTGGATCTGGCATATTTCCTAATTTCTCCCTGATTTCTCTAGTTATTGCCCTGTCTCAACATCAGCTTATGACTCGTTACCGCTCTACTCTAACTTTGATCCTGGTCTTGATTACTGTCTTTGTCGTCAGTTTTGCTAGTCCTACTTTTGCGGCTAAGGCACCTACGACTTACACGCCTGAACAAATTAGTCAAATCCAGAACGCTGGATCTGATGTGCAAGCCTTCCGCGATCGCATGCCAGAACTAGCTAACTTCATCGAAAATCGTGAATGGATGGAGGTTCGCTCTTTAATCCACGGGCCTTTCGGGGAGTTACGTACAAAGATGAGCCGTTTGGCACGGACTCTCTTACCCGATGCCCAAAAAGTTGCTTTAGAAGCCTCGAAAAATGTCTTTGGACACTTGGAAGAAATTGACGAAGCAGCGGGCGATCGTGACTATCGCCAAGCAATTCGCAACTATTCAGAAGCGCTGAAGGATTTCGACACCTTCTTTAAAGCTCTGCCCAATGCCTAGGTTTCTATAGACTCCTGCAAAGAAAACCCACCCCTACCCCTTCCAGGAGGGGATTAGAGGTGGGTTTTCTTCCCAGGGTTAGAGTATCTAAAGCACTAATGTTTCAATTGACGAAATGGTTCACGTTGCCATTATTGGGTGTGGTGTAGTTGGGGCGATGATTGCCTACGAACTCAGCCAAATCCCAGGACTTACGATTACGGTTCTAGACAGCCAAGCCCCCGCCCAAGCCTCTACAGGGGCAGCTCTGGGGGTGTTGATGGGGGCCATTAGCCAAAAAATTAAAGGCAAAGCGCTGCAAATGCGGTTGAGTAGCATTCAGCGCTATGACACCTTAATTCCAGAACTGGAGGCGCTGACCGGTGCCTCCATTCCCTACAATCGTCACGGGATTTTGTCCCTTTGCTGTTCTGAAGAAGATTTTAGCGATCGCTCACCCTTAGTAGAAATTCGTCGTGCTCAGGGGTGGCAGTTAGAGATTCTACATCCAGCCCAAATTCAGGCCCGGTATCCCCAGATTCAAAGCGATCGCCTCATTGCTGCCATTTATTCACCTCAAGATCGGCAGGTTGATCCCATTGTCCTCACAACTGCACTGGTAACTGCGGCGCAAGCTCAGGGAGTCACCTTTAAGTTCCAGACTCCAGCTACTGTGAGCATTCCTCTAGCGCCCGATGCGTCAAATCCAGAACTGAGAACTTGTACACAAGTATCAACCCCCGATGGACAATTACCCGTGGATTGGGTGGTGATTGCCGCAGGACTTGGCTCAACTGCCCTCACCACTGCCCTCCACCAACCTGTGGATATTAGACCTGTGTTGGGGCAAGCCCTCCAGGTGCGCCTGGATCAGCCCCTCGGTCATCCTCAGCACCAGCCGGTGATTACCGGGGAAGATGTGCATATTGTGCCCGTGGGTGAACGAGAGTATTGGGTGGGAGCTACGGTAGAGTTTCCGGGCGATCGCGGGGACGTGGTGGCAGACCCTCAACAATTGGAGCAAGTAAGGCAACAGGCGATCGCCTTCTGTCCCGCCTTAGCAACAGCCACGATTCTTAGAACTTGGACGGGACTGCGACCTCGCCCCGAAGGTCGTCCCGCCCCGGTGATTGGCTTGCTGCCCGGATATCGCAATGTGGTGCTAGCTACAGGCCATTACCGCAATGGGGTGTTGCTAGCCCCCGCGACTACCCAGGCAGTGCGCGATTTGATTTTGAGTACAAGTTAGAGCACTCGAAGCACGCTAGGAATGCTGTCTACGGTCTCCAGTGCCTCAATCTCCGCTAAGGCGTGGCGGAAGTTCCCCTCTCGCACATCGTGGGTCACCACCACAATTTCTGCCAGATCATTCTCCACCCCCGTTTGAACTAAGGATTCCAAACTCACCTGATGTTCCCCAAAACAGGTGCCGATCTTTCCGATCACACCAGGGCAGTCCTTGGTGCGGAATCGGGCGTAGAAACGGGTAATTAGCTCCTCAATGGGAACAACAGGGCTGTAATGCTCATGGGAGCAAGCCAGGAGGGGATGGGATGCTGAGGATGAGTGGGTTTGAGTGCTGGTCAAGTTTGCCTTCAAGACTGCTGCAACATTCAACAGATCCGAGACAACGGCACTGGCCGTTGGCCCTGCTCCAGCACCGGGGCCAAAGAGCATTACCTGCCCCAACGGATCACCTTCCACCACGATCGCGTTATAAACCCCATTCACATTGGCTAAGGGGTGAGTCTGGGGTACTAGGGTCGGTTGCACCCTCACCTGCACCTGCTCCGAGAGATAGGTGGGCTGATCGGGGGGGGATACTGCATCTCGCTTGCCGATCGCTAATAACTTAATCACAAACCCCAATTTTTCGGCATAGCTGATATCCGCAGCACTCACTTGCCGAATTCCTTCGCAGTAGACATCTTGCAGCTTAATCCGTCCCCCAAAGGCCAGGGAAGCCAGGATTGCTAGTTTGTCTGCTGCATCCAACCCATCCACATCAGCGGTGGGGTCGGCCTCAGCATAGCCAAGACGCTGGGCATCGGCTAGCACTTCCCCAAAGTCTGCCCCCTCGGTTCGCATTCGAGTCAGGATGTAGTTTGTGGTACCGTTCACGATGCCCATGACCGTATGAATCCGGTTAACGCCTAGGGATTGCTTTAAGGGCTGAATGACGGGAATGCCGCCCCCCACCGCCGCCTCTAGCATGACGTAGACCCCGGCTTGATTGGCTGCCGTAAAGATTTCATGACCATACCGGGCGATCGCCGCCTTATTAGCAGTAACGACGTGCTTCCCGTGGGCGATCGCTTGCAAAATCAAGGTTCGGGCAGGCTCTAGCCCCCCCATAACTTCCACCACAATATCAATGGCTGGATCGGTGACAATGGATTCCAAATCCGTGGTCAGCAGTTCAGGAGGCAAAGTGATAGGTCGTGGTTTTGCTAGCGATCGCACGCCCACTCGATGAATTTCTAAGTCCTGCAACAGGGGATGGCGTTGAGCGGGATCAAGCAGAATTTGTGCTGTCCCTGCGCCCACTGTTCCCAGTCCTAATAAACCGACTTTGAATGCCACAATATTTCCCCATATTCATCCAACATCAATTGTGACATCCTCCTTTGACCGAAAGAATTAGGATTTTAGATTTTCATAAATTGGGTAGGATCAGGGGCAGGTTTTATGGTTTTTCAGCATTGATAAACTGCCATTGGTTAAACGTCGCCGCTTGACCACATGGCTGATGCGCTTCGTCTAACACATCCCAAATCACCACGTCCTGGATGTAGAACCGCTGTCCGGTACTGGAAATGCGAATGCCCTGGTAGTTATTGATAAAGCCTTGGGCCTTTGCCTGGGCTAGCAGCTTGGCCCGTTCTTCTCGCTCCATCGGTTCGGCAGTACAACGGGAGGGGGTAGCCGTAAAACGGTGCCAGTCCATCTGCCACAGATCTAGGGCGACTTGATTGCCATAGTTAAGAATGGGATCAGCCTGGGTTCCGTGGGAAACCACAACAAAACTGGCTGTAAATAAAGCCTGCGCCTCGGCTTCCGGATCACCTTGGTGGCTCAGCAGAGATTGGCCTGTCCAATGGTAAAAGCTATGCAAGAGCCGTTGGGTGTGTTGAATCACTGCGGGTTGTTGCCAAACTGCTAAGTCCATATCCTCACATTCACATAAAAACTTAATTTCGCAACCTTGCTAATTCTTATTTTGATTAAAATC
>JAYKHH010000196.1:0-6791 GCA_035285265.1 Leptolyngbyaceae cyanobacterium
CAACACCAGGTACGTCAGCGAGCGTCTGAACTATGCGAATATTGCCACGCTTCAGAAAAATGGCAGTACGTATTGTTTACAGTTGATCATCTAATTCCCCTGAGCCAAAATGGTCAGAATACCTTAGAGAACTTAGCTTTAGCTTGTTTCCATTGCAACCGCAGGAAATCAGCTAAAACAACTGCTGTAGAGCCTGATTCTGGTTTAGAAGTTCCTTTATTTAATCCTAGAAAAAGTCTTTGGGGTGAACACTTTATTTGGTCTGTTGATGGACTGTTGATGCTTGGCTTAACCCTCACAGGAAAAGCTACAATAGCAGCCCTCAATTTGAACCGCGACAGAATTGTAAACCTTCGTGCTGCTGACAAAGCCATTGGTCGTCATCCACCTGTAGGAGATCCTATCCTAGGCATCAATTGATGGTTTTCAGAAGTGGATAGGAAGCGATCGCCACACCTTATCGTGAAGATCCCCCACAAATTGGAGGCGATCTCGGATCCAAAAGGTGCGATCGCGGTTGAGAGGAAGTATCGTCTGAGAGCCTGCAGTCGTTGCGACCCCTACTAGGAACTCAAGTTCCTAGCTCATAGCTGAAGTCCATTGAAATGGACTCAAATCCTTTCCTAGTCCTGTTTAGAGGACTTTTGTGATGAGCCCGGAATTCATTCCAGGGCGGGGCTGCGAGGTAGCAGTCAGCCCGGTGCTAGGTCTAAATTGTCTGAGATGGGAGAAGCTGATCGCGGTTAAGTAGAGCAGGTGCGATCGCCACATTTCATCAGAAAGGCACCCTCACATATTGGAAGCGATCGCTAATCCCTGATTCTAAAAGAGCTTCAGCCTCCTGAATTCTGTGCAACCTCCTATCGTTTTGGCATTACTCCTTCCAGGAGAAACCGCGACGGTGGGGCTTGCGGTCGCTGAGTTGGACTTGAAAGGTGACGCGATCGCTCATTTCTCCACTTTGGACTCGTAGTGTCCAGTTACCAGGGCGCAGCGTCCAGAACAGAGACGTAGAAGATTGGGTCGCTAACTTTTGGTCATTTAACCACCACTCCACAGGCAGCTCTGGTGGGGCAGCTAACTTGAATTCTAGTTGTTGGGCTACACCTGGCGTAGACGCTTCCGACCCTGCGGAAGGGAGTAGAAAAAAGTCGCCCTTTCGAGGCGCTAAAATCCTCAAGTCACCGGTTGCCAGAGGAGTTTGAGGTTGCATAGCTAGCCATTCGTTGTACTCCGCAGGCAAATTGAGGCGAGGCTGAGGAGTTTTACCCGTTCCCTGGGATGTTAACTGATAAAAAGTATCGACCTGACGTTCGTAGTCGCTCAGATCTTGAGTATAAAAATACTCCTGCACAACGGTCGGGCAAGCAGAGGTCGGACGCAGACCGGAGAGCGCACAGATGGGACGTTGCACTAAATCCGGCGGAGCAGGGAAAGCAGTGGGTTCCTGTTGTTCGTGGAGGTGGAGCATAATCCGATTCCACAGAGGGGCTGCACCGACAACGCCAGATACCTGGCGCATGGGGTCACCATTGAAGTTTCCCACCCAGGTTGCAACGGTATAGTCACTCGTAAACCCAACCGTCCATGTATCCCGAAAATCCGACGAAGTTCCGGTCTTAACGGCGGCTGGAAACGGCAGATTGAGGATTGAGTTGACTCCAAAGGCTTTGGCACGAGCATGGCGATCGCTCAGCATATCGGTAATCAGCAAGGCTTCAGATTTTGGATTTTGGTTAGGAGCCTGTTGGAGAGATGCCTGAGAGGTAGCTGGCATTGGAAGAGATCCCCCCCTCCCCCCCGCGCTATCGCGCCGCTGCGCTAGAAAAAAGGGGGGCTTCCAGGTATTGTTGCCCCCCTTAGTAAGAGGGGTAGGGGGGATCTCCGGACTGTCTCCACTCAAGGATTTGGAACTAGGATCGGCAAAGTGAGTGACTAAAGGCACAGCCTGTCCCTGTCTTGCTAACGTGACATAGGCTCTGGCAAGCTCCCATAAACTAACTTCCCCACTGCCGAGAGAGAGTCCTAGACCGTAATGCTCTGGGGATTGGGTGAGATGCTCAAATCCCAGTTGATGCAAACGATCTAAGAAAGCTTGGACTCCGACTTGCTCCAACACCCGCACCGCAGGAATATTCAGAGAGTTTGCTAGGGCAATCCGCACTCTGACTGGCCCTTGAAAAGTTTCAGTATAGTCCGTGGGGCTGTAGAGCTTCGCCCCTGGAATAGCGTAGTAGGTAGGCACATCCGCCAAGACCGTATTGGGACGAATAGTGCGATTTTCCAAGGCCAATTGATACAAAAAAGGCTTGAGGGTGGAACCCGGTTGACGAAGCGCCTGAACCCCGTCATTGCGTCCCCCCTGAGCTTCTGAAAAGTAATCGGGAGAACCTACGTAAGCCAAAATTTCACCCGAATGATTGTCAATCACCAGGGCCGCCGCATGGTGGACATTATGGGGGGCTAACGTCCGTAACACCTGCTGCACCTGAGCCTCAGCAAACTGTTGTAGGGAACGATCCAGCGTGGTTTGCACCTGAGCAGCATGGGACTGGGGAAGCTGACTGGCTAGCCAAAATAAAAAGTGGGGAGCAGCAATAATACCTTGCTGACGAGATTGGAGGGCGATCGCTTCCCCATAGGCGCGATCGGCTTGAGACTGGGTGATATACCCATCCTTGACCATGCGATTCAGGACGTATGCCTGTCTGACCTTCATTGGCTCCCAGTAGTCGTAGGGATTTAGATAGGTGGGGTTATTGGGAAGGGCGGCTAAGAGGCTAGCCTGGGCAATATTCAGATCCGCCGCAGGGAGGCCAAAATAACTCCGAGCCGCAGCCTCAACCCCATAGATATTTCCCCCCATCGGCAGGCGATTGATGTAGGCATGGAGAATTTCATCCTTGGTCATCCCTGCCGCCAAACGCCAAGCCAGCCAAATTTCCTGTACTTTCCCCCATAGATTCATGGGAACTGGATCTAACATTCGCGCTAGTTGCATCGTAATCGTAGACGCACCACTGCGAAATTCTCCGGCTCGCAGAGCTTCTAAGGTAGAACGCACGATCGCTCGCCCCTCCAACACCCCATGCTGATAAAACCGTCCATCCTCTGCCGCTAGGATTGCCTGAATAAAGTAGGGAGAAATTTGAGCTAGAGACACCACCGCCGTATGGTTCTGGTCACGGGTGAGTAAGGTTCCCAAGGGTAGGCCATTGCGATCTGTAAAGGCGATCGCTTGCTGATCTTGCACCAGATCTGTGGCATGGATCGGAGCTAGGTAGGGGAGCGATCGCACCCCCAAGCCCAACAAGAGCAAAGCTAAACTAGCTCTCCACAGAGGATGCTTCCATCGTTGATGACCTAACTCGCGCCGAAGCCTGTGCCACATGGATTGATGATTGAGAAGGACGTGATTAATACTTCTGATAATGCCGACAGGATAGGAGGAGACTCCAGGTTTGGGGAGGGCGAAGCATCCGGGCCAACATTTTTCCTGAGGCGTTAAGACAATCTGCCGGATGCTTCGCCCCTACCGAAAAATTTCCCCTTGAATCCAAAATCCAAAATCCAAAATCCAAAATCCAAAATCCAAAATCCAAAATCCAAAATTTCCCTGGCACCTAAGGCTCAATGCGGAGGTTAAAGGGAAGGCGAGCGTAAATACCTTTAGGGTCATCCAAGCTTTTGAGAATAGCGAGGTCTTGCTGAAGTTTCTGTAATTCAGCGGTCAGGGGATCCACTGGAGGAACTGCTGTAGATACTTGGCTACTCAGCAATTGCCCCAGAATTTGTTCTCGAAAGTCTCGGTTGTCAGGGTATTCCTTCACTTTCCAGTCACTTCCCAGCTTGGCACGTTTGGCAGCAGCTTGGATAGCTGATTCTAGCCCTCCAAGCTCGTCTACGAGCCGTAGCTTTTTCGCTTGTGCCCCAGACCAAACCCGCCCCTGAGCAATTTCCGCCATCTTAGACTTTGGGATTTTACGGGAGGTTGCCACCTTATGCAAAAACTGGTCATAGATCCAATCCACCACCTTCTGGGTAATCGCCAGTTCCTGTTTGGTTTTAGGGCGAGACACCGTTTCCATGTCCGCATAGCGCCCCGTTTTGACGGTATCCCAGGTAATGCCCTGGCTAGCTGCTAATTTCTGGAAATTGGGTAAAAGTCCAAACACCCCAATGGAACCTGTGATCGTGTTGGGTTCTGCAAAAATCTGGTCAGCATGGGTCGCAATCCAGTAACCTCCCGATGCCGCCGCATTTCCCATCGATACAATCAACGGTTTGACCTTGCGGGTCAGCAGCACTTCCTGCTCAATGATTTCCGAGGCCGTGACACTGCCACCAGGACTGTTGATGCGTAGAACCACTGCCTTTACGTTGTCATCTTGGCGGAGCGATCGCAATTGTTTAGCAAAGGGCGCGGCCCCCACTTCACCCACGCCTCCTTGACCATTAACAATTTCCCCTTCAGCATAAATAATGGCAACTTCGTTTTTTTGGGGTTTGGTTTCTTGGGTGTCTTGAGCAATCTTGGCATAGTTCTTCAGACTGACCTGTCGGAAAGAGCCATCTGCATCGTCACTGTTCGTCAGTTGCTTCAGTTCCCTCGCTACCTGCTCCCCAGAGGCGACTCGATCCACTAACCGCTGCTTCAGAGCTTCATTAGCAATTAATGTCGCTTGATTGTCTGCGATCGCCTGAAGTTGTTTCACACTCAGCTTGCGACTCTCACCCACATTGGTTAAAAACTGGTTCCACACATCTCCCAATAGGGCTTGGCTTTGTTGACGGCTTTCGAGACTGCTCTTGGTCAACACAAATGGCTCAACTGCGGATTTATATTTGCCGACCCGGGTAACTTGAATACCTACCCCATACTTCTGCAATGCTCCCGTCAGAAACAGGGTTGGAGAGCTAAATCCATTAATTTCCACAGTGCCTAAGGGATTGATCACGACCTGATTGGCGATCGCTCCCAAATAGTATTCTTTTTCCCCCCAGTCGATGTCGTAGGCTAGAATCGGCTTGCCCGTAGCTCGAAATCGCTTCAGTGCGCCCCGCACCTCTTCCAAGTTGGCAAAACCCGTGGCGGGAGTCGTTGTCGCTCCCCTTAAATATAGACCGACAATATTGGGGTCACGGGTGGCTGCATCTAGGGCATCGAGAACGGTGCGGAGGGCGATCGCAGGACTACTAGGCGCATTGCTATTCAAGATCGATTGGCGAACCAGTTGTCGAGTCCCTAGGGATGATTCCGTATCTTTGATTTCCAAGGATAAATCAAACACCAGGATGGATTTATCCTTCACCTTGGTTTCTGATTGACTCGATAACCCAATCACTAACAACAAAAGTCCACCGACTCCTAAACCACAGAAAATCAAGAGTCCTAGCAACGTTGCCAAGGTGGTCTTAAAGAAATCACGCATTCCAGTTCTCCCTTGCCCCAACTCAGCCCAATACTCGGATCATAACCAAGGAAATTAGCACCCGTTAAGCAGGAAGGCGATGGGAGTTAGCGATTGACTTACAATCTTGACTTACAATCTCTGGGATCTCATCATCTTTACCACTCACCATTTCCTTAGCGCCCATCCCTTCTTTAGCACTCACCCCTTCTCAAGGTTCAATCCTTAAGTCCTGACTCTATAGCAGCTCTTAGCCAAGCAGTGGCAGCATCGCCATCTAGGGGTTTTGCAAAGAAAAACCCTTGAGCTTTTTCATAGCCCAAGTTAGTCAGTTGATCGAGCTGTTCCTGGGTTTCTATACCCTCTGCAACAGTTGTAATACCTAGCTGGTGAGCCAACAAACCTACGGTCTGAACAATATCGATATTTTTGCCGCCCTCACCCATCTGGTGAATGAAAGAGCGATCTAGCTTTAAAGTGTTGACTGGAAAACGGCATAGATAACTCAGGGAAGAATAACCCGTCCCAAAGTCATCAATGCTTAATTGAATTTGACGGTCTCGCAGTTCCTGGAAAATAGTACTGGCTGATGAATCATTGCCCACAATGGCACCCTCCGTAATCTCCAGGTTGAGATGGTGGGATGCCATGCCTGTTTGCTCTAAAATCCGGTCAATCTGCTGAATTAAATTAGCTTGGTTAGGTTGTAGAAAATGTTGCGTAGAAAGATTGACATTCATAGTTAACGGGGACTGAACCAGATTTTGAGCCTGCCAACTACAAAATTGACGGCAGGCTTCTCGAAGCATCCAGTAGTCAATGGCCAGGATTAAGCCCGTTTCTTCAGCAATGGCAATAAACTCTTGGGGATAGACAACCCCTCGGATTGGGTGCTTCCAGCGTACTAAGGTTTCAAACCCAATGGTCTTCAGGGTTTTCAGCGAAACGATGGGTTGATAGTAGGCTAAAAATTCCTTGCGCTCAATCGCTCGCCGCAAATCAGTTTCTAGCGCCAAGGCACTCAACGCTTGAGTATACATCCCATCATGAAAGACCTGGTAGCGACTGGTGCCCATTGCCTTGGCACTATACATTGCTGTGTCTGCATCCCGCAGAACATGCTCTGGCTTGTCATAGGTGTGGTTGGCAAGCACAATGCCAATGCTGGCATTGAGGAAAACCTCATGGTCATCGACTTGGAACGCTAACGCCAGCTCAGAGTGAATCTTTTCAGCTACCTTGGTGGCATCTTGAATAGTTCGGACATCTTCTAACAGCACCGTAAATTCATCTCCGCCTAGACGTGCCAGGGTATTCACGGGGCGCAAGCAAGCTTCTAGACGACGGGCGACGGCAACCAGCACATGGTCGCCAACCATA
>JAYKHH010000197.1:0-3687 GCA_035285265.1 Leptolyngbyaceae cyanobacterium
ACCGACGCAGGGACGCATTGTTTTAAATGGACGCACCCTGTTTGATTCCCATCAACGGATCAACGTACCTAGCTACAAACGCAACGTCAGTCTAGTCTTTCAAAACTATGCCCTGTTTCCCCACATGACGGTGGCTCAAAATATTGCCTTTGGCTTGCAGGCGTTACCCAAAAAACTGCGCCGCCAGCGAGTCGGGGAACAGCTTGCCCTCGTGCAATTGCAGGGATTGGGCGATCGCTATCCCCATCAACTTTCCGGTGGGCAACAGCAGCGGGTCGCCTTGGCGCGGGCACTAGTCATGGAACCGGACATGCTGCTGCTGGACGAACCCTTTGCGGCACTGGATACCTATCTCCGCAACCAGATGGAACGGCAACTAATCGCAACGTTATCGACCTATCGCGGCATCACCTTGTTTGTCACCCACAATCTAGAAGAGGCATATCGAGTGTGTGAAAACCTGATTGTGATGTCTGGGGGACGGGCGATCGCCCATGACTCCAAACATCAAATTTTTGAGCATCCTAAAACCGTTCGGGTTGCCCAACTCACGGGCTGCAAAAACTTTTCCCGCGCTGTGGTGCAGGGAGCGAGTTTAGTAGAAGCCATTGATTGGGGTATCACCGTGCAGGTGCTAGAAGCCATCCCCGATCGCCTCACCGATATCGGCATTCGCGCCCACCAAATTAGCATCACCCCCGATCCGGACGGCGACAACACCTATCCCTGTTGGCTAGCCGCCACCAGCGAAACTCCCCATCGGATGACGCTGTTCCTCAAATTTAATGCAGCACCCATCGATACACAGGACTACCATGTGCAAGCAGAAGTCTTCAAAGAAAAGTGGCACGCCATCAAAGATCAACCCTTTCCCTGGTCTGTGCGCCTTGATCCAGCCCGCCTGATGTTGATGGTGGATTGACTCGAACATCTGTCAGATGATCCCCTAAACCCACGCCCTCCCTCTGAAGCAGTTAGCTTATCTAGGTAGAGAGCGATGGTGGCACCCCCTGTGAAAACTATGGGGTGCTGTAAGGCTGAAAGTATTCTCCCAGCCTTTTCAAGCATATAAATCTGTTCTTCCATGAAGTGGTTAACCTTTTTTCCAACTCATGTTGAGCCAGTAGCCGTTCCCGTATACGTCCAACACGGATAGCATTAATTAAACTCAGTAACCTATGTCATTCTGGATCAGTCTTAACGGCTACTGGAACAGATTTATATAAGGGTTCTATGCTTTGTCCTTTAAGGGTTTGAGATGGGTCAGGCCATGCCTGAGTATCAAAAGGATTGTTAGCCAGTAAGTCTTGTAAAGGTTCTGTAGAATGAGCTGTTGGAATGCCACGATTCAAAGCACCTGGTTTTGCAGGACATACATACTTCAGCCCATGAGTGTTCAAGAATGCACAATGAGGACCGAGCAAGATGAATGGTGCATGACATAATTACTCACACTGCCTAAGACTAGTTCACTCAGCCCTGTCCGACCCCGACTTCCCATCACAATCAAGTCAGCTTTCCAGGTTTGTGCCATTTTCTTGATTGCTTGACCAGGCTTTCCTAGAATTTGAGTGAACTCGGTCTTGATCCCCATAGCGATCGCTTGTTCGCTGTAGGGTTGGAATTTCTCCAGGCTTTCCTGTTCATATTGCTCCCACTGCCGCCGATGCGCTTCCCAATTGATCTGATCATAAACTGAAAGGAATATAGGGGTTCCTTGAGATGTTCCTGGTTGATCTTGACCCTCGACCATACCCAGAGGCCAACCCGGACTACCTTCATCTTCCACAGACAATACATGTAACACCATGAGACTTGCGTTCATTGCTTTGGCTAAAGCAACAGCTTTTGTAAAAACAGCTTGAGCTGTAGGTGTGCTGTCCAGTGCAACTAGAATTTTCTGAAACATAAGAGTGCCCAAGAATAAGTATTGATAGTTGAAGAACTTGAAGAACTGATTCAGATATTTCACCTTTGCCTGGAAGGGGGGTCAATCACATTGGCAAGAATTGCCCACGGCACCATCGGCACTATTGGCAATAAACAGATTAGCCATTGATTCCAAGTGAGAGGTGCGGTTTCAAAGAGCGTGTTCATCACCTGCCACTGGCTAAACACAATTTGCAGGACAACAGCAGCAACAATACCTACCATTAAGATCGGTGCAGTTGTGATGGATGTGGCTTGACGGCGCACACGGGCGATTAAACTCGTCCCCAATTGACTGATACTGATCAGGTAAATAATTCGCGCTGCCACAAGTGATTGAATTGCCATCGTGCGGGCGACTGCAATATTACCTGTTGCTGACTGGGCCCACTCAAAAATACCGAAAATGAGAACCCAGTTAAACAACGAAACAGCTAATATTCGGTGTAATAATTTCCGGGTAAGTAAAGGTTCGTTGGGGTTACGAGGTGGCTGTTGCATGACCCCCTGAGATTTGGGTTCAAAGGCGAGGGGAACCGTCATTGTGATGGAGTTGATCATATTGAGCCAGAGAACTTGCAGAGATAGAATCGGCAGATCCCTTGCCAGGAGGGCACTAATCAGAATTGTCATGGATTCCCCGCCATTCACAGGTAGGAGAAAGGCGATCGCCTTACGCAAATTCTGGTAAACCGTGCGTCCCTCTTCCACAGCAGCTTGGATGGATGCAAAATTATCATCCGTCAACAACATGGCAGCGGATTCGCGGGCGACTTCTGTGCCGCCTTTCCCCATGGCAATGCCAATATCTGCCTGTTTGAGGGCCGGGGCATCGTTCACCCCATCCCCGGTCATGGCGACAATATTGCCCCTAGCCTGAAGTGCTTCTACCAACTGCAGCTTTTGCGCGGGGGCGACTCTGGCAAAGACAGACCCCTCGACGGCAGCATTATGGATTTCTGTCTCACTCATTTGGGCTAACTGTTGCCCTGCAAAGGCGACGACCCCTGCGCTGGTTTGAATCCCCATCCGTTGGGCGATCGCCCGTGCGGTGGCAATGTGATCACCCGTAATCATCTTGACTTGAATTCCAGCAGACTGACAGGCATGAACAGCAGCGATCGCCTCTGGACGGGGTGGGTCAATCATACCCTGTAGCCCCAGAAACACTAGATCGGTGGCAATATCCTCATGGTCGATCGCGTGCTGATGGCTTGCTGCCGTTTTTTGGGCAAATGCCAACACCCGTAGCCCCTGCCCTGCCATATCATCAACTTCCTGTTTGATCTGAGCCGCATCCAGGGCGATCGCCTGTCCCTGGGCATCGAGCATCTGGTTACACCGACGCAGCAACGCCTCCACCGACCCCTTCACATAAATTATTCGCGGTTGCGCCTCATGCAGCGTTGCCATGTACTGATACTCAGATTCAAAGGGAATGGCATCCATGCGAGGGGTTGCCGTCGTGAGTCCGACTTGGTTCAGCCCTGCTTTCTCCGCCACGGCAATCAAGGCTCCTTCCGTTGGGTCGCCCACCACCGTCCAATCTGTCCCCGTTTGTTGGAGCCGAGAGTCGTTACAGAGAATCCCTGCTGTCAAACACTGGGCTAACGCAGGTGGCAGTTCCGCTGCATCCATCGCCATCTCCTGGCCGTTGCTGACCTGGGTAATGTCGCCTTTGGGACTGTAGCCCCCACCGCTGATGCGATAGGGTTGCCCCCCGGCATAAATCGCTTGAACCGTCATCTGGTTCTCTGT
>JAYKHH010000198.1:0-2692 GCA_035285265.1 Leptolyngbyaceae cyanobacterium
AGTCGATAGTAGGTACAGCGAATCCGGTTTAACACCTCTGCAGCCCGGAGGAAGACGTAGGTAAGGGAAAGGGACAAAGGTTGCTCTGTACCAACTAGCGTCAGTCGGGCCGATTTCAAAATGCTGGCTAATTGATCCGAGAGGGCCAGTTGACTAAAAACTGGATGTTGGGCTAAAGATTGCCAGGTTTGTTTCTCTTTTTGGTGCTGTAACGCAGTCTCCAAGGCGATCGACACCATGGTACAAAGCGTCTGCAAGACCTCTAGGAACTCTGGCTCCATCGCGTCATGGCTAAAGGTGGCCAATACCCCAACAACCCTGCCTTGGATGGTCAGAGGATAGCCCGCAAACCCTTGAATCCTATTGGCGATCGCCCACTCTCGATTTCCCACCCAAGACTCATCCGCTAAATGGTTACTCAAAAAGGCAACCCCATTCTGAGCAATCTTGCCCACCTTATAGGTTCCCACCGGAACCCTGGCAAAGGAGCCATTAATGTGGGTATACATGCCAGAGGATGCCACGAGCTTAAGAATGGTTTGGTCAGGTTCTAGCAACCAGATGCGGGCAAAGGCACAGCCAAACTTTTTGACTAAACCATCGGTGACCCGACCTGCGATCACCTCTGGTTCGAGACAGCCTGAAATCCCTTGAGCGATTTCGTTTCCCCGCTGTAAATCAAAGAGCAGCCGCGTCGGATTGAGTAACTCAGCAATCGGATCAGGCATGGATCTAGTTAGAGTGAGTCAGAGTCTCCCATCCTATTGAGACTTAGATTGACCTCTAACTTTGTATTTGAAGCTACGAAAGTCTCTAGGTGCCAAGGTTCCCATCATTTTGGTGTCGCAATGGGGGCGATCGCTGAATGGCTCAGGCTAGAACAGGACACCGATTTTCTGCTTCACTGGGTAGATGACCTTCTCTTCAAATTCGATAGATATGTCTGACCCAAACCAGATGCTTCAACTCACTTCGGAACTGTCTGATGAGCTATTACTGGAGATCTGCGAGGCTGCGGATGTCATTGCTTGCGAATGTCCGGGTTATTTAGCCCAGTTATTGAGCCAGGTGCGAGCCTTTCGTAGCTATACAACGAGTTGCATCGAGCAGTTTCCAGAGGATGCTGAAACCCACCGTTGGTTAATTCAACAAGCTCAGCAGGTAGAAAAGCTGCTATTAGAAACGATTGCCGAGTTAATGCGCCGGGAAGACCTACTGGATGAGGCGAATTATATCCTGTTGGATAAGATGTCGGAACGGGCCAGGGCTACTGCACTCAAGCAAATAGGTAGATAGGGGGATAGACGATTGCCTTAATCCTTAGTTAGCTGCTGGGTGATTTCACTTCAATGACTAGGTTCGGCAGTCCTTCTAGTTTCTCCGCTGGCTGTATTTCTTCGGTTGCAGTCGCGAATATGGTCAATCCTCCGGGAACACACTCGACTTCAATCGGAGTTGTCCCAATAATTTCGCCATCCAGGGCTACCTTTTGTGGTGGATCGGTGGTGACTTTGACGCGCTTGGCGCGGAGGTAGCCAATGTCATCTCGCTCCGTGGCAGTGCCAGTTAAGGCGGTTTGCAACAGATGAAAGGAGGCGGCGATCGCACCCCTGGCATTCATGGGTGCCACAATCGTTAAATCCAATAATCCATCATCGTATAAAACCCCTGCTGGCCCCTGAGCCAAAATCGAAGTGGGCGGTGCCGCGTTCGCGACCGTGATCGCGGCAGCCGTCACCTTAATGATCTGATCATCAGTTTCAATTTCAGCATCAAAGGATTCCAACTCCCGCAGGCGCTGCAGCCCTGACACCACATAGGCCAGCATTCCCAGACGATTCTTGGCAGTGCGATCGGCTTGTTCTACGGTTTCGGCTTCAAAGCCAATCCCTGCTAATAAAACCATGGCTTGGCCATTGCAGTAAGCCGCATCCACGGTTTTGGTATACCCCGCTAAGATGGTTTGACACGCCCCGTCTAGGGTATCAGGAAGCGCTAAAGCATTGGCAAAAGCATTGGCAGTTCCACGAGAAATGATGCCTAAGGGAATGTTGGTTCCAATCAGGGCGGCGGCGGCAGCGGAGAGGGTACCATCGCCACCAGAGGCAATAATGGCTTCAACGCCCCTGCTAACGGCAATTTTGGCTAACTGACCTGCGTCTAGATCGACGGTTGTGAGTTGAACATCTAATACAATTTCAGGCTCTAAGATTGCCCGAATGGTGGCTAGATCTTGGTGGGGATCTCCTTGCCCAGCTACCGGATTAAAAATTAAACAGGCAGAACGAGACATAGGTTTTATAGGATAAAAATATAGAGAGCCGCCGATTCCTGAGGGGCAGCATTACTTATATTTAACTCAATGGCGCAGAAGCAGCTTTAGACTCAGGTGATCGCTTAACGGCTGAGCACTACGGACAAAGCCTTGCAGAAGCCACCAAACGTTGGATTGGAGCCAACAATTAGTCGCGGCTTAACCGTGATCGCTTCTCAAGGACTTGCATGGTGCGATCGCTAACTCTTGCTTGGGACTGAATCACAAAGCCCACCAGTTCCACCTGCCTCATCTCGGCTGAACATAGACACACTAGATGGAGCTTCGATGCCCATCACCCGCTACGGACATCCTCATTGATCCCAACAGATCACCCCTTATAGATCAGGTGCATGGGCACTAGACCGCACTGATACA
>JAYKHH010000199.1:0-5579 GCA_035285265.1 Leptolyngbyaceae cyanobacterium
TCCAAAATCCAAAATCCAAAATCCAAAATCCAAAATTGCCCTTTAAGGACATTTAGGATGCAAGGCTCCTTGAGCACAAAGGTAAGCAAGCTGACTCGCACTTAGGTTTTTAGCCTTAGTAAAATCAACCCCTCTCAGCAGGGTAGTTTGGTTCGGTACAGGAACGGGTCTGATGAATTGATCCGAAGCGATCGCTGCCACGGTTGTAAAAATTGCCCCCTGAAAGTTAGCTCCATCGAGGGTGCTACCCCGCAGATCCACGGACTTCAGATCCGCATTCTGGAAGTTAACCCCTTGAACCTGAGCATTACTCAAATTGGCCCCTGCCAAACGCGCTCCGCTAAAGCTAGCCTTTTGCAGATTTGCCTGACTTAAATTGGCCCCAGACAGGTCTGCCCCTTTCCAATCGGAGGCAGTCAGGTTGGCAAATAGCATTTGAGTACCGATCGCCGTTGCCTGCGTGAATCGGGTCGATTGCAGATTGGCTTGGGTGAGATTGGCATCGGATAGATCTGCTCCCGTCAAGCTGGCTTTTTCTAACGTAGCTTGGCGAAGATCCGCTTCAATCAGCTTGGCACTACCCAGATTTGCCTCACTCAAGCGAGCACTCGATAAGTTGGCTCGACTTAAAGTAGCCCGTACCAAGTGAGTGCGATACAAAGAAACATTGGTTAAAATGGCTCCGGTTAAGTCGGCATCTTTGAGATCTGCTCCACTGAGATCCGCAATCCAATCGTCAAAGGTGCTCCACCGGTTATCTTCACCAGGGCCATAAAAGCGGCTACCCCGTAGACTGGCATTGGCTAAAATGGTGCCTCTAAACTGCATTCCTGACAGATCAGTTTGGTCTAGAACCAGGGTAAATTGGGCGGAGTCAGAAATGCTCTTGCCGAGATCTAGGCGATTCAGGTCAATGCCATGAACTTGACCACTGTAGAGGGTCAGGAGTTTCGCGATCGCCCGCTGGGTTGCCTGTTGTCGCAAGGTCAAGAGCATCCGATCTTGCAAATTATTGTTGTGACGCAAGGATGCCAAATCGTTTCGGAGAGATTGGTTTAAGCGACGCAAATAAGGGAGCGATTCCGTTCCCCGACTTACCAAGGCTTGCTGAGTTGCCTCAATCAAGAGCGGTAGGGTTTCCTGGCTCAGCCAATCTACTAAGAAGGGTACTGCCCGATCATCCTTCACCGTTCCTAGGGCTAGGATGGCGCTTTGACGTTCATCCGAAGCATTAGAAACCGTGGAGGATAACTTACTGACTAAGGCTAAAAAGACTTCGTTATCCTGCTGTTTGAATTCCCGTTGATTGGCTTGGCTTTGAATATAAACTTGGGTACCCACAAAGGTGCCCAAGACCATAGCCATGCTAGACAAGGAGACAATTAAGAGGGTTAATCCAGGGTGTTCCCGCATCCAAGCCCAGATCCCCGGAGTCTCCCACTTCGGTTCTGGGGTGAGAATTAGGGCTGCGATCGCGGCATCTTCGTCCGTCCAATTGGGCGATCGCTCTAGCCGTGATTGCTCATGCCGCTGAGAACGGATCGGCTGAAACCGTCCCGGATGAGGCCGCAGGGGTTGAATGGCATCCACAACCACGGTACCTGCCAACAGATCATGCAGTCCCCGTCGTTGCCCGTTGATCTGGGCACTGATACCTCCCGCCAATAATGCCAAGCCTGACAGTCCGACAAGAATGCTGAGGTCTGGGAAAGCGCCGCTATAGCGCCAAATTAGGTAAGTGGTTCCTAGGGGTACGCCCCACCGCCCCACCCCTTCCCGAAAGATAGCTCTCGCCAATCCAGGAGGAGAACCATTTTCAGTGATGACTCGAACGCCTAGCCAGCGCTTTGGCAAGGTTTTACCCGTTTTGCCCAATAAATACAGGTTAAATCCCCCCACGAGCAAGGGGGTAACCAAGGCTGCTGACCAAAATAGATTGGTAAGGGGAGCCACGGTGCGGTTGCTCTCCCCTAGGGGAATACCCAGGGTTTTTGCACCTACTTCTTCAACGGTGGCTAACCAGGCATTTAACGGGACTGGCTCTCCGGCGAAGTGAGCCTTTGCTTGCAATCCCAAACTATAGGGAACCAGGGCACTCGCAGCAACCAGGGTCACCTCAATCGCCCAAGCTCCCCACCGTCGCGTCAGGAGGGGTAATCGCGATCGCAGCGGTAAGGTTTGACTAAATGGATTGGAACCTTTCCCAACTGTTGGGTTAGCCATCTCAAAATTCCCTGTTGCTAATTAGTAACCCTGACCAAACTATACAAGTCTCAAATACTATCTCTAAACTGCAACTCGTTAGCAGAGTGTCACAATCTTCACTTGCTGACAACGCACGTTAATCTTTTGTAGTCTTAGGGGCAAAAAAGAATTTATAAACCAGATAAAGCAAACCTCCTAGGATAGCGAGCCGAAGTGACCAAAAGAGGAACTGTAAGGCTGCACTCAACACGGACAAGCCAGCTAAAGCTCCGATAGACAATACAACAATTTTTCCGCCCTGAGACAGTCCACTAAACCATTGGGTGAGGCGGGTTTTGAGGGAAGCACCAATCTGGGCTGGGTCGTACTCAACTTTTAAGGGCTGAGTTTGGTGAAGCTCAGCTTCCATCTGCTCAAGTTTTCGCTTTAAATCCTGGTCATTTTGAGAGTTCATAGAGACTCCTTGAGATTAAAAGATGGCAGGGTTTCATCCTGACCAAGAGAGCACGGTGCAAAAAATAGCATTCACGATCGCGGTGTTGCTAATTCTTAACAGTGACTGGCTCAGTCCTTGCAAGTCTAAACGGTTGTCTAAACGCATCGGGATAGCCAAAGGCTGTTTGCTCTGCACGCTGCTTTTATCTGAGATTCTAACGAATACCAGGGTTTATAGTTTTGTTTAGTTTATTTTTGCCAAAAATAGCTAATTGAGATCCCATGTACCCCAAGTTCTGACTACATTTGGCGTTTTTGCAAGCACCCAATCCTACATCTAGCGTATATTCTATATTGAACTACACTATTTATAGCCGATCATAAAGTGGATTGGTGTAATCGGCGGTACTTCGGTCAATTCTGGCCTGCTTTTACCCAATCCGCCCATTAGGAGTGCCATGATGAGGTCTCGGATGTTTGGCTACTGTGACCGAGACGCAACTGCCTCTATCAAGTTTTAGCGGTGCTCAAACGTTTGCAAACAACGAGTTTCAAGGGGTTATGGTTCTTGTCAGTTTTTTATAGGTGTCCTCATGAAACAGAAGAAGCAGTCAGCCGCGATCGCTGCAAAAATCAAAAAGTGGCTGGATAGTGCCAAACAACTGAGCACCGAAAAAGTTATCTTTGCACTCCCGATCACGCGCTTAACGAGTGTCAAAAGCCTTTGTGAAGATGGGATTGCGGCGCAACAGTTCGCCGTATACCTCTTCAAAAAAGTGCATCAGCAGATGCATGGGAGTGACCGTCCCGATCATTTCAGTCCTGAAGAATGGGAATCCCACCGAGAACTTGCTACTGCAGCTCTTGCTCAGATGGAGAGTGAGGTAGAAACTCCGACCCAGGAAGGAAAGCAATCCATCCTGAGTTTCTTGAGACAAATTGATCGATTACAAGGAGATGACTACCGTAATGTTCACTGGGCTACCGTACATTTTGTCCGCAGTGGATATTTGCTCAAATTGGACTATGCACTACGTTGCTTTACTGGGCAAGATTTCTCCCACTGGGCTTATAAGTTGGCCAGAGAGTATGTAGAATGCTATACACCTCGCTATGGCTCAGGGCTGATTCCTGAATCTGTACCGATGCTGCTAGACGTAGCCGAGTTTTGGTGCCAGTACTACTTTGATCAAAGCCTGAGTGAGAAGTTTCCTAAGTGGATGTCCACCCATGACAGTGATATTTCTCCCCATAGCGATCTTCAAGACCAATCAAATTCAGAATCCTGAGGGTTTCAGAGTTTAGAGCTTGACAAAATATTGTTTGCCAAGATACCAAGAATCTTATTGAGGTTGCTCAGGTAATACTCATCTAGGTCAATGGAGACGACTGGAGTTTCAAGTTTCAGAAACCGCCAGTTGGTACCTGAGGTAACAATGCCGTGGATCGTTGAAATCTGGTTTTGTTTTTTCTGATTAAATAAATCAGCCGCGATCATCTCAGCAATACATTGCCCTAATCCAGCGATTAGATTTTCTTTTTTGGCTTCGACGATCACTACCACAGGGGCTTTCACAAAGAGTTGTTCTGGGGATTGCCCAATCAAAAAATCACAACTGCCATTTAAACCCTTAGTAATATCTACCGTAAAGTCGATGCCCGAAAATAAACTGATTTGATGATGCAGTTGTTTTCTGAGTTCAACTAAGATCGGCGAAATAATCATTTCCGATCGGGATTTCTCGGTATTACTTCCCAATGCTAAAGGAAGAGTCTCTTTGAGAATTTCAGTGAGCATTGGGCTGACCAGGCGCTCAGGCACATCAGCGAAAAGCCCCGATTGTTCGTAAATGGTCAAGTCAAAGGCGGTTTGAACACTATCGAGGGTAAAGTCGCTGTAGGCCATCGCTCTAGGCTCCTGACCTTGAGGAAGTTAACCGAGGTTCAACACCTTAATCACGGTTTGGACATCTTTGTCTCCCCGTCCAGAGCAGTTAATCACAATCCGGGGGCTACCGGGCAATTGCGGGCAAAGCGTTTCTAAGTAGGCGATTCGCTGCCTTTAACTAAAAACTTACCATTTGACTATCCTGTAGTAGCAAGCTTCTTTGTGCATAGTCAATGGACGACTAAAGGGCTGATTTAATTGTGAGTGTCGAATTGAGACCATCAAATTCTACGCAACATTGATTGAGAACATCTCGTCCAATCAGCACCCGTTGGCTGAGTTGTTCTCCCTGACAGCCATAAACTCGGATGGCCTTAAAAGTAAATTCACCGAGTTGAACATTGGCATAGCAGGCAATTCCATTCACCTGCCCACCTCCAACGCCACTGATCTGCACATCTATCTCCACAATTCTGAGTTGTAGAACAGACAGCACCTCCAATGGAATCAATGTACAGTCCGCCCCAGTATCTAGAAAGGCTTCTATCTCATACTGCCCAGAATTTGATGCCCAGTCAGGGGGCGTAATTAATGCAGGTAAAACTGGGGCCGTTGGTAAGTTCTCACCTAAGCTGACATAGGGGTAATGCTTCATCCAGCTAATTTTCCTGAGGCATTGTAAAAGCTCCGCCTACCGAAAGGTGCGGCTCTTGTATGAGAACTTGTTTAATCAAAAAGTCTCTGTAGCCTTGCTGTTGATAGACCCGATGTAGCAATGCTCTCTCATCTCGATCATGATCGAGAACAGCACCATTCTCGAACGCAACAAACTCCTCAGCATATTGATCCAGTAATTTAGCTTTCATTTGTTCGTATAGAGCTTCCTGCTGTCGTAGATACTCTATGCGTTCTTGAGGCAGAGTTGAGCCAGGGTTTGCACTCATCAGACTTCTCCTATATACAGTTATCTTCATTTTGAACTGTAGCAATCTGAGTAGCGATCAATGCAAACCCCGTGCTACCTTGCTAAATAGAAATTAATGTATTCTCC
>JAYKHH010000200.1:0-3500 GCA_035285265.1 Leptolyngbyaceae cyanobacterium
AGCCCTTTCGTCGAACTGACGTTAATTATGTGGAACGGGCATCTTGTCCGTTCGATAGTTCATAAAAGAGGAGCAGTGCTATGGCTAAGCTAAAGTCACTGACTCAACCTCATGGCTCCCATCCGCTTGGATCCAGGCAATTTGAGGAATGCGGCGCTGACGGGCATACCCCCGGATTGCTTCGGGCGTTTCCCGTCCACCTAAGTCTACTTCGACTCGAACTAGCTCTGTAGAACTTCTGAGGGTTTGGGCATAGGCAAAAGCTGCAGCACAGGCTTGAGGGGTTGTGGGAACCACCAACCAATCACTGGCAGCACTGCGATCGGGGAGCTGTTGGGTGGGGAGCAAGACTTGGTGCAAACTCTCGATATTGAGGGAAAAACCAATGCCGGGATAGGTTTCGCCCTGGGGATGATAGAGTCCCAGCAGTTGGTCATAGCGTCCTCCCTGGCCTAATACACAACCGCCAACCTCGCCTGCACTCGCAACCTCAAACACAATCCCTGTATAGTAATCGAAGGTTTGAATTAAGCTCAAATCCAAGATGAAGGGCGAGTCTGTGGCAGGGGGTTGGGGAGAAGCAGCCAAGGTTTCCTGCAATAGCTCAATCAGGGACTTCAGATGATTCACCGCCGATCGCTGGGAGGGATCTAAATCTAAACGAGAGACCCGTTGCAGCACATCCTCCGGCTTGCCCCGCAGATCTAGAAGAAACAAAGCCCGATCGCGTAACTCCGGCGATAGCGGCAAGTTTTCTAGGGTAATGCGGTCTAGGTGAGCGATCGCAGACCGGATCGGGGCTTGTAAAGCATCGGGAAAGGGGGAGAGGAGCGATCTTGTCAGCCCTGCCTCCCCTAAAACCAAGTGCCAGTGGTTTAACCCTAACCCCTGTAAGCACGCTGCTAGTAAGAGTAGAATCTCGGCATCGGCCACTAAACCGTCACTCCCCAATAACTCAACCCCAGCCTGGTAGAACTCCTGCTGACGATTGTGCCCCCCGACCTGGGCACGGCGGAAAATATTGGCATTGTAGTAGAGGCGCTGTGGTAAAGTGGCCCCTGCCATACGGGTGACTGCAGCCCGGGCGATCGAGGCGGTCAGTTCTGGGCGCAAACCTAGCACCTCATCCTCTGCATCTTGCAGTTGAATCACCGTTGAGCGTTGGATAGCCCCCCCCGCCATCAAGGTGTCTAGCCGTTCTAGAGTTGAGGTGATGATGCGGTGATAACCCCAACCCTGAAAAACCTGTTGTAAGCGATTCTCAATCCACCGCTTCTGAGCGACATCGAGGGGGAGTAGATCCCTAGCTCCGATAGGAGGCTGATAAACCATTCCTGTTTACGTTCCAATGAGTTGGCAATGCTGATAACCAGCATAAGCTGATGGCATCCCCATTGATTATTTATTAGCGATGTTAAAATAGCTTAAGTGGACGAATTCCGCTCTAGAAATGACGATTTGGAATAGAAGTGTCACAATAGCTAAGAAAGTCACTCCAGAAGTCTATGGTTTTTAACCCTGACAGTGCAAATTTTCTGAGTTCTGATGCTGATGAAGATCAGACTAACCCCTTGCTGAAATACCTTCAGCACCAGCCTCCTGAGGTTTTAGCGAGAGTTGCTAAATCTGCCACCTCTGATGTCAAGCAGATCATCTCTCACAATGTTCAGGGTCTAGTTGGAATGCTGCCTTCGGAACATTTTAATGTTCAGATTACAACCGACCGCGAAAACTTGGCGAGCTTACTGGCCTCAGCCATGATGACGGGTTACTTCCTACGCCAAATGGAGCAACGGATGACCTTAGAGGGTACCTTGGCAGAGTCGCTTTCTCTCCATCAGGAAGCTGAGCACGGCAAGTCCAATGTTGACTCGCTACGGCAAGATGCTGCCAATGGTGGACCATCGATTGACCCCTATTAAGCGGGTGCCTGAAGCGAGAGTGGTCTGGTACTAGCCCGCTTCTTCCTGGGGAAATGCACCGGGTCGAACTTGAATGATTCGAGTTGCCCCCTCGCGAATGACCTTGAGATCTAAGGTTGCCCCAATGGTGCTAGCTTCCACTTGCTGCTGAACTTCTGCGGAAGTTTGAACAGGTTGGTTGTTAATTGACTGAAGTACGTCTCCCGGCTGCAGTCCTGCTTTATCTGCGGGAGAGCCATCTAGGACCCGCACAATTAAAACACCCTTGTCTTGGGTCACCTTCACTTTGAGTTGCTTGTTTTGGTTGATTTCTTCCTGGATCGTAGGCGTGAGGTCAACCATTTGAATTCCCAGGAACGGATGGGTGGCACGCCCTGTGGCGAATAATTGCTCGGCGATCCGTTGGGCCGTTTCCACAGGAATCGCAAAGCCTAAACCCTGAGCATTGGGTCGAATTGCTGTGTTAATCCCAATTACTTCACCCTGATCATTGAGGAGCGGCCCTCCAGAGTTGCCAGGATTAATCGCAGCATCGGTTTGAATAAACTGCACCCGTTTATTGGCTGCACCGACTTGAGAACTAGAGCGGCCTGTCGCACTGATGATTCCGGCTGTGACCGTATTGTCGAGTCCTAGGGGATTCCCAATCGCGATCGCCCATTGTCCCGGTACGAGATTATCGGATCTACCCAGTTTGACCGTGGGTAGGTCAGTCGTGTCTAGTTTGATAACGGCAATGTCGGTTACGGGATCAGTGCCGACCACTCGCCCCTCAAAGGTGCGGCCATCTTTGAGGATGACATTGACAGTGGATGCGCCACTGACCACATGGGCATTGGTAATCAGGCGACCATCAGGACTGATGATCACCCCTGAACCCGTCCCCCGTTCAATGGATTTGTCCGTGGGCATCTCTTCGCCAAAAAATCTTCTAAACAGAGGGCTTCTAAAGCTCTCTGGAATTTGGCTATCCACTTCATTGGTAGCGTCAATGCGGACAACCGCAGGCCCCACCTTCTCCACCGCGTTGGCAATAAAATTAGAGGTGTCGGTCTGCGTAGAAACCAGAGGCTCTGACTGCAAGCTAGATTTTGCCGGTTGTGACCAGGGGAGGTTGAAGGGGGGGCGATCGCCAGAAGTCCAAGTTTGCTGGAAAAAAGTTCGCTTGCCCCAGACACCTACGCCACTACCCACCAGCAGTAAAGCCACATAAATTGTTACCTGTTTGAAAGATACGCTCATATAGTCAGTGAGTTATAGCGACGCAGGGTTTCCTTTACTCTAGATCAAATACCTCTCGGACTTACGCAATTCCCACGGATTAATAGGGGCTTTGGGGATTTTTGAAGGGTTACAGCCCTTCAAAAATCCCCAATTGCGTAAGTCCTGACCTCTTCAGGAACCTAAGCGCAGCCTAGGATTAGAATTACGGACAGCAAGCGGGATTTTTCAATGCCATTACCGACGATCATTTTACCGGGTTATTTTGCAGGCGCGATGGAATACCGCAGTTTGGAAGCGTCTTTGCAACAACTGAGTTTCACCGTCTTAACAGTGCCGTTACAAAAACGAGATTGG
>JAYKHH010000201.1:0-2780 GCA_035285265.1 Leptolyngbyaceae cyanobacterium
GTGGTGGGATTAGGGGTCGTGGGAATAAAGACACTCAGCATCGTCGTTGGAAAATTAGCCTGAATATCACTCCCTAAGGTACCCGTGACAAAGGCGATCGCCCAAACTCCAGGCCGAGGGTACTCCATTAACACAACCCGACGAAACTTACCGTTGGAATCTTTGAGTAAAGTTTCTAGGAGCTGCTTTAGGGTTTTGTAAACTGGCCCTGCTAAAGGAATTGCCTGAAGGAGCCTTTCCCCTACTTCCAGGAGCCATCGACCGGCAATGTTGCGTGCCATCAAGCCGATCACTAGGATGCACAGAAGCGGCACTGTCAACCCCACCGTTAGATTCAGGAGATTAACCAGAAATGGGTGGAAATCGTCAAAGGGGTTTAATTGCTTGGGAATGCGGGTGAGAAAGTTAATCACCCAACTTGCGATCGTCAGGGTTAGCCAGATGGTAGTAGCTAAAGGAATCACAACGAGAAGACCTGCAATCAGGTCATTCTTTAAATCTTGCTTAAAACGTTGCAACACAAATATCTCACCCTCTTCTAAATAACTAGAAACCCACCATTACTGATGACACACCAACGAGTTGTCTATCGCAGGCTAGTTTGAGGGATGGCCCCCTAAACTACTTTCTGCAAAGCCGTCTATCCTCGTCAGCCTCATCCAATAAAACTAGACAAGCCATGCGCCTAGACAGCGGACTTGCTTGAGATGGGCTATGGTCGTACTTGGTTGTCCTCATACTTACCCTCTTTATATAGTTGTAAGGCTTGTAAAGAATTGTTTCAAGTAATTGGGAATTTTTAAGCCTAAATCCTATGGAATTTAATAATTATCCCCAAAAGTGCCTACCTTGGAGTAGTTTGTATTTTATGTAACATTTCAAAATAATGCTTCTTTGATGCAGTGGGGGGGCAGGCTGAGGTACCCATCTCTACGCCTTACCCGCCCCATTTGCTCAACCCATTGTCGCCAGTAATGCTTCCGCACCTGAACTCTAGAGTTCCTTTAAGCCAGTCCAACCAATGATAATGTAGCCAATTGCTAGGAGGAGGCTGCTAATCCCTGTGCGGACTCCTGACCGTAAGGCTTCTGTCTTGGCTTGTTCTTCAGCCGCTTTTCTTTGAGTCTGAATCTGGGTTTCAACCTGTTTCTTGACTTCCTGCACCTGGCTATCTAGAAATTGATCAATCGCTTTGGGGTCTTTTTTAAATTTTTGTACCAATGGGGCTTGAGCAGCAGGAATTTGACCACTGGCGATCGCTTGCTGTAGCTGATTCTCGTCTAATTGCATGATGACATTAATCTGGTTGCGCTTCTGTTCCAGTTCAGCATTGAGACGAGTAGCCAGTTGCCCTTCTGCTTGAGTGACTCCCTCGCTAATTTGCTTCAGCCTTTCCGTACTTGCCTGTTGCGTGTTGTACAGGTGTAGGGGCACCAGAAGCAGGAACGCCAATCCTAAAATGCTGGCAAGAATCAAGGACAGAAACTTCACATTCAGCCAAACTTTGCGTCTAGGATGAGGAATTTTAGAGTTGTTATCAATCCATAACCCTGTAAATAGCAAAGCTAATCCCATCAACGGCAGGATGCCTCGATCCACAACTTGGCTTAATAGGTTGACTTGCCATTGGAGTTTATCCAAAGCTGTGGGAACGGCAGGTAGCCCAGAGGGAATTAATAAAATGCAAAAGTCAAACAAGGCAACAACAATTAAAAGCAGACCCACTAGCTTCAGGGCACGTGCAGCTAGGGGAAAGGGTTTAGGACTATCACTATCGATCATTCGTCACATTCCTTAGAGCGTCCTCAATTGTATCGTGGACACGCCCCCTGCTGGTTGCTGAAAAATTGAGAAGGGTGAGATATCCCCATCATTAATCCGGCCCCCCACTTGCTGCGATCCGTCCGATCCGGTAAATAAAAATAGCGATCGCTCTGTAACCTACGGGTATGGATAAGGCGATCACTATTTAGCTGGACAGCCTAGTAGACCTGAGCTGATCCACACCTACGACTCCTAGCGATTGGATCGCCGATTGCTTGAGTGATGGGTGGAACGCTCAATCTTCCTCTCTCTCCTTACTTTTGCCTTTCCAACTGCTGCTTCAGATCTCGAATGGCTGCACTGGTATTGCGCTGATAAGCAACTCGCAAGCATTGAGCGATCACATCCGAAAGATTTACGTCTGGAAAATATTGACTTTCTGATTGAACCTCATACTCATTACCCTGAAGTTGGTAAACCAACAATCGTTGTTTACGAAATAACCACACTTCTGGCACTTGATAGGGGAGGTAATCATTGACATCTGAGTAACTGGTTACATCAATTTCTAGAACTAAATCCGGCGGTGGATCAACACGCCAATCAATTCGTTCCTTTCCCGATACTTGCTCCCAATGGTCAATATAAAAGCAATAGTCTGGCTCAATCGCACTCTCTTCGGGCAATTCCATCGTTACTGGTGTAAATGCATCGTACTCACGCCCTGCTTGATCCAGTAGAACTTTAATAATGTCTGCGATTAAACTGGCATCCCGTCCATGTTTGGGCAACGGCGACATGAGTAACATCTCTCCAGAACGATATTAAATTCGGGGAATCGAACCATCCCCCCGCTGCTGACACAAGGTCTGATACTCCTGCCAAGTAGCGGGCGATCGCATCACCATTCCGGCTGAGAGATAAATCCTTTCGGGCGATACGACGGCAAACATATCAGAATTCCCTAAATTGATCTAAGTTCATCCTAGTCCACTGTATGAAAATCCCCCAAGTCA
>JAYKHH010000202.1:0-5947 GCA_035285265.1 Leptolyngbyaceae cyanobacterium
AAACTCAACCGGGTCGGGTGACTGTCACCTTACAGCGAGAAGAAAGTATTGTGATTCTTAAAGGGGTTCCAGCCGAAGTTTGTGATAATTGCAATGAATATTACTTAAGTGATGCGATTACCGAACAAGTGCTACAACGGGCTGAAATAGCCGTCAACAATGGTGCTGAGGTAGAGATTCTGCGTTACGCGGCTTAACTAACAATTATCATCGTTAGGGAAGAGGATGAGAGATCGCCTTTCCCTTACTCAAACCAGAGAAATCAGAGGCTGAGGAGTAGGTACGACAAGAGAGAATAGGGGGTTGCAGGTATACAATAGTCCTCTTGCAAATTAACCATAGGTCTAATAGTGCTACCCTCATTGAGCAACCCAGCGCTCATTAACTCTTTATCCTAGATATCGGTGCCCTTTCAAAATCGACTATGAAATTGCGACAATCCCCGTGGCGATCCATTTTTTTGGCTATTTGGGCTAGCGTTTGCTTGGGGTGGGGTATCCTATCCCAGCCAGCTCTGGCTGATACTTTACCGACTGCCCCTCCCACTCCCCAAGTTGCGGCTGCGACCTCCATTCAGCCCTATCTGGATCGAGTCAAGCAACGAGTCACTGAGTTTCGTTTAGCCAATGGCTTAAAGTTTATTGTGCTGGAGCGCCATCAAGCGCCAGTCATTTCCTTTCTGACCTATGCCAACGTAGGGGGAGCCGATGAGCCAGAAGGACAAACCGGGGTAGCTCACTTTTTAGAGCATTTAGCCTTCAAAGGCACCACGAAAATCGGGACTACCAATTATCCGGCTGAGCAAAAATTCTTGAAGCGCTTAGATCAATTATTTGATCAAATCCAGGTTGCCAAGGCGGCTAGAAAAACAACAGAGCTTGCCAAGCTAAAGGCAGAATTTAACAAAACCAAGGTTCTGGCAGACAGCTACATTAAACAAAATGAACTCAGCCAGATTGTAGAGCAGGCAGGAGGGGTGGGGTTAAATGCCAGCACCTCCGTCGATGCCACCAATTACTTTTACAGCTTTCCTTCCAATAAATTAGAACTGTGGATGTCGTTGGAATCGGAACGGTTCCTCGAACCCGTTTTTCGCGAGTTTCATGAAGAAAAAGCGGTAATTCTAGAAGAGCGTCGCCTGCGGGTCGAAAACTCGCCCACGGGAAAATTCTTAGAAGCGTTTCTAGACCGTGCCTATACCACCCATCCCTACCGTCGTCCTGTGATTGGCTCTACCCAGGATATTGAGAACCTACGAAGGGAGGACGTGCAAAAGTTTTTTGAGACCTACTATGTCCCCAATAATCTGACCATCGCCTTGGTAGGGGATGTCAACCCCGATCAGGTGAAGCAGTTAGCTCAGATTTATTTTGGTCGTTATCCCGCTAAGCCTGCTCCCCCAACGGTAAAACAGGTAGAACCCCCGCAAACCCAACCGAGGGAACTGACCATGCGGTTGCCCTCCCAACCAATGTATGTCGAGGCATACCACCGTCCTGCTATGAGTCACCCGGATCATGTGGTCTATGAGATGATTGGCAGCATCCTCAGTGATGGTCGCACCTCTCGCCTCTATCGTTCCTTAGTCGAAAATCAACAGGTCGCCCTATCTGCGGCAGGATTTAGTGGATACCCCGGAGATAAGTACCCTACCTTGATGCTCTTTTATGCCCTAACGGCACCGGGACGCTCAATTGAGCAGGTCGCCCAGGCTTTAGAGGTAGAGATTGAACGCCTCAAAACCGAGCCAGTCTCTGCCCAGGAACTAGACCGAGTTAAAACCCAAGTTCGGGCAGGGTTACTAGGGTTGCTGAGTTCCAATATGGGAATGGCCAGTAGCTTGCTAGAGTACGAAGTTAAAACTGGAAACTGGCGCAATTTATTCCGACAACTGGATGCGATCGCTGCCATTACCCCCGCCGATGTCCAACGAGTTGCCCAGGCAACCTTCCGACCCGAAAATCGCACCATCGGTCGTTTGCTGCCCCAGGAGAGTCAATCATGAAACCGATGATCAAGCCACCCCTGGCTAAATTCTTTGCAGTAGTTTTTTCATTGTTAATCATCCCAGCGGCCTTGGCCTTGATAGGGATCTTGCCTCCCGGCATTGCAGCGGCACCCAGCCACTACACCGAACTAAAATTCCCTCCTTTGTCAGAGGTTAAAATTCCTCCCTATACTCGCTTTCAGCTAGAGAATGGGGCCATTGTCTATTTAATGGAAGACCATGAGCTGCCTTTGGTCGGGGGAACTGCTCTCTTTCGGACGGGCGATCGCCTAGAACCCGCCGATCAGGTCGGACTGGCCGAGATTATGGGCGATGTGATGCGGGATGGGGGTACCCGTCGCCACAGCGCCGACGAGTTAAATCAACTGTTAGAGCAACGGGCTGCTTCCGTAGAGACAGGCGTGAGCACCACGGCGGGGAGTGCTCAGTTTGGCTGTTTAACGGAAGACTTGGAAACGGTATTTGGGCTATTCGCAGAAGTCATCCGGGAACCGATCTTTGCAGAGGATCAGATAGAACTGGCTAAAACCCAACGACGCGGTGCGATCGCTCGTCGCAATGATGATCCGGGAAGTATTGCAGGTCGAGAATTCCAAAAGCTAATCTATGGCAAAAACAGCCCCTACGCCCGCACGATTGAGTACGCTAACCTCGATAACATTTCTCGCAATGACTTGATCAAGTTTTACGAGCGCTATTTCTACGCCAATAACATGATCCTTGGTATTGTGGGTGACTTTGATAGTCAGGCCATGCGACGACTAATTCAAGCCAAGTTTGGAGATTGGCAAGCCACCTCTATGGCGATGCAACCAATCCTCCCGGAAGTCTCTCAGGCTCAAAAGGGCGGTATCTTTTTCGTTAACCAGCCGCAATTAACCCAAAGCCGGATTCAAATGGGGCATCTGGGCGGGAAACTCAACAACCCCGATACCGCTGCCCTAGATGTTTTAGAGGGAGTCTTGAATGCTCAGGCGGGACGGCTCCAAAATCAGGTGCGATCGCGTCAGGGCTTAGCCTACTCGGTGTATGCCTACTGGAGTGCTCAATACGACTTTCCAGGTCTATTTATAGCTGGAGGAGAAACCCGTTCCGATGCAACGGTAACGATGATTCGAGCTTTGAAAGCAGAAATCGAGCGGATTCGGACAACCCCGATTACCCCTCAAGAGCTAACCTATGCCAAGGACATTGTGTTAAATTCCTTTGTTTTTAATTTTCAAAGCCCTAGCCAAACCTTAGGACGCTTGATGCGCTACGAGTATTATGGCTATCCGAAGGACTTTATCTTCCGCTATCGCAAGGCTCTCGAAGCAGTTACCGTTGCCGATGTGCAGCGGGTCGCTCAAACTTACCTGAAACCGGATGAGATCGTCACCTTGGTCGTGGGCAATGCAGATGCGATCAAGCCTGCGCTGAGTAGTCTGAGCAAGAGTAGCCCTGTCACACAAATTGACGTAACGATTCCCGCACCTACTAAACCTGGAAACCCTACGTAGGAACATCCCCATGTTCAAGCTATTTTTGCGAGCGTCCTTAGGCTTTAGCATCATTCCCTAGATTGATACCTAGGGTTTGTCGGAGATCCCCCCTACCCCCCTTAAAAAGGGGGGAGACACCTAGATTCCCCCCTTTTTAAGGGTGGGCAGGGGGGATCTCTGGCGATGCGAGTCTCATTTTAGGCTTTACTCCGACAGGCTCCTAGGGTCTGAAGATCCTGACGGCTAATTGCGGCAGCCATCAGGTTCGGGAAGAGATCGGGGGTGCAGGCAAATGCAGGCACATTCAGGGATGTCATGAACTGGGTGTTGTCATGGTCATAGCAAGGTGCGCCATCATCGTTGAGTGCTAATAGGGTAATGAATTGAATTCCAGAGGCAACGAGGGCACTGACCCGCTTCCGCATCTCTGTCTGGTTGCCGCCTTCATAGAGATCGCTAATCAACACTAGAATCGTATCTTGGGGTTGACGAACCAGACCTTGACAGTAGGCCAGAGCCTGGTTGATATCGGTGCCACCCCCTAGTTGGATGCCAAATAGAACTTCGACCGGGTCTTGTAACTGTTCGGTTAGGTCAACGACTGCCGTATCAAACACCACTAAATGGGTTTGCACCGCTGGCAGGGATGCTAGTACCGCACTGAAAATTCCGGCATAGACAACGGAGGTTGCCATTGAGCCACTCTGATCCACGCAGAGAATGATATTCCGCAGGGCGGAGCGTTTACGTCCGAAGCCAATCCGAGTTTCGGGAATAATGGTGCGGTAGTTGGGCTGGTAATGTTTCAGGTTGGCACGAATGGTGCGGTGCCAATCAATTTCGTGATGACGGGGACGACGATTGCGGGTGGCGCGATTCAGGCTACCTAGAATAGCCTGTCGGGTGGGATTTTCCAGTTTGCGGATCAGATCTTCCACGACTCGTCTGACCACAATCCGGGCCGTTTCTTTCGTCTTGGCGGGCATCACCCCGCTTAAAGATAATAGATTCGAGACCAGATGGACATCCGGTTCTACGGCTTCCAGCAGTTCCGGTTCCAACAGCATTTGCCGTAGGTTCAGCCGTTCTAGGGCATCCTGCTGCATGACTTTCACCACTGAGGTGGGGAAGTAGGTGCGAATATCACCGAGCCAACGAGCCACTTTGGGAGAAGAAGCCCCCAATCCACCCTGGCGATCGCCATCATAAAGGGCACTGAGGGCATTATCCATCGCCTGATCCGCTGCCCCTAGACTTAAATTGTCACCACCCATTCCATTGCTGTTGCCGTTACCGGGCGTGCAAATGCCATCCGCAGGACCACCCCCGAGAATCAGTCGCCATCGCCGTAGTTGTTCTGTTGAAGGAGTCATATTTTTTAAGTTTAAAGGTTAGGTTGAAATGCCTAGTAACTGAGCAATGAAAGGAAGAACGGTATCAGCAAGATTGCTATCAAAGCTGCCAGTTTTCGCCAATGCGGGTGTGCGGGCATTGCCTTGGCGGACCCGTTCGCCCATCTGGCGACGTTCAGGCGCAGCAAAGGTGGAAAAAGTGCGGCGCAGCAGGGGCAGAATGGCAGTAAAGGTCTGATCAGATAGCTGGATGACCCAATCATTCAGAACCTGCCAGAGGGTTAGATTATGGAGGAGCAATAACCCGCTGCCTGATAGGAATCCTTCAATCCAGGCGGCGGCTTGATTGGGTTCACTGGCGGTGGAGAGTGCTAACCCCAAACGACGGGCCGTATCCTCTGCCTCAAATACTCCCGCGTCAAACAGTAGGCGACAGCACCGCCCTGCCACTAGCCCATGCAAACTCTGCTGGTCTGACAGTTGTATTAACACCTGCTGCCACATCTCTAAGGTGTCGGCTTGCTGGAGTAACCCGATCGCACTATGGACTCCAATGATCTGTTGATACATCTGGGTAGCGGCATCATCATCCAGAGACGCGGCTGCAATGGGTAGACCGATGCAAATGCGGGTAATCAACCCTTCCACCACATGCCCCACCACCGACGTTTCAAACTGGCGCACAGTGCCGTACCGCATCACATTCACCAGAGGCGGCAGGGCATTCATCAGGTGGGCCATATCGCTTGCCAGAGCTGCTTCTGATTCCAACCGAGTCATCAGGTGGGCGATCGCCTGCGGTAGATTGGCTAGCAGGGTTTGATCGATCAACTGGGTCAGATGGGGCAGATTCGCTTGATTGGCGCGATCGCACGTCCAGGTTGATGCCGCCGTTTCGATGGTGTTGCCCCAGATACCCGATTCAATGAGACCCATTGCGAACTCCGGTTGCCACTGCAAGCACCAGGACTCGCGGAAGGTGCCTTTCGCATTGCTCGTAGATTGCTGGTTACCCCAGGGGATCTGCAACAGGGTGAGGCGATGCAACAGGTGCGATCGCTCCAGATCCAGAGGTTTGCGAAGATCCAGGTTCAGAATGCTTTCCG
>JAYKHH010000203.1:0-3134 GCA_035285265.1 Leptolyngbyaceae cyanobacterium
TCAATGATCATATTGCTAGTTTTTCATATGATGACAAGTACATGTTTATAGGGCGAGATGCTCTCTCTTCATTAACTTCCTTTGAAAGTTTTACGTGAGGTGAAGTAAAATTAGGGTGGTTTTTGACCTGAGCAACTGGAAAGCTTTTAGCGTCAATCAGGTAATGAATTTGCATCCAAAGTTTTCCAAGTACTCTAAACCTGCTTCCGCATCAATTTCTTGACCTATTTTCACTACAGTAATCCACTTTTTAGGATTACGTAAGTCTGTTAAGCGGATGATGGCTCTAGCTTCAGCAGATCGGGTATTCAAGTGTTGCACTGACAGTCTTGTGACTACTTCTCTTCCGTTTACCCGTGCCGTAGTAACCATGGTGTCCTCCCTGATTGGGCTTACCGATGCAATACTGCGCCTTCGGTATTGTGCATACAATATTGCGTCTTCCTATGGTATCTCACATACCTATCTTGGTACTCCTCCAACCGTTAAATGCGTCCTAATCTCTGGAAGAAATCAAGGCTTAGTGAGATGTTGGGCGATCGCATCAGCAATTTGGGGCACCATTTTAGGGCGAACTTCTGTGTAACGATGATTTCCGGGCATGATTACGAGGTTAGGTGCATCAGAGCAGCGTTTTAAGCATCCGGTGCGTTCAATGGTGATGTAGGGTTCTAGGTTGCGATCGCACAGGGCTTTCTCCAAGGCTTCATCTAATCCTTTTCCTCCTTTTTTCAAGCATCCTGATTTCTGGCAAATTCGCACTTTGATTTTGGGTTTGGCTTTAGTTTCATGCGCTGCCGGAAATAGGGAAGTAGGAAGTGTTACAGGCATGGTTGGATTGCAGCCACTTGGACAGGTTGTCACCTGAGCTGCTTTGAGTTTAAGTTTATGGGCATCGTGATCGAACTTGCCGATGCCTGTGATTTGGATGCATTCACCGGGCTGTAGCGATGTCCCCACCCCAATTCGTAACGCCTTGGGGATCTTGATCTGAATTTCTTCTGATAACACCCCTAAACGCATATATTTCAATTTCCCGTCATCATGCACAAAGCCCAAAAACTGGCCTTCAAAATTGAATTCCATGGGTAAGTTGTGATCAGAATCAACCATGATCTTGTTTTCCTAAGCGATACGTTTTGCTTCTACAGTTTTCGGTAGTTTCAAAGGTTCTTCTAAGTCTGCGATCGCCAGTTCCCACCCGTTAGCCAGGGTGAAAATCTTGCCACTCTCTGCCTCTACTTCTTTGATGACTTCTTCTTCCAAATCTTTCTTGGCAACATAGACAACCAAGTGTCCAATTTGATTCCGACGGAGCATTACTTTCATTGAGTTTCCTTGGAGGGTGGTAAAAAAGGGGCGTGACGTGGCAAATCATGACGAACTGACAGGTCAGCGCTGGTGCTATCACAAGTATTCATCGCACTTGGGGACTTGCGTGAACATAAAATATCTGCGGTGCGTTACGGCTGGAGCCTAACGCACCCTACGAAGGGAGATATTATTGACTGTGAATCTGATTCCCCCCAGAATTGGGAGGTTAAGGGGGCTAGAGAGGCTATCGGAATGCAGATCAGGACTGCTCAAACAGGTTCTAAGAAGAGGTCTCAAGCACCCTCTCAACCAGTTCAAGTTCTTTTTTACGGCAACCGACAATGTACCCTGTGGTCATGAAATGGACTGCGTAAATGTAGGAGCTTTGCAAGAAGGTGCCGATGCTGATCACATAGCCGATATCCCCTTTCTTGGCTAAGGTTGCGCCAATATCTTTACCGGGAAATGTGCCGTCATTGCGAATTAGTTTGCGCGATCGCACCTTCTGACCAATATCAAAAGTAGGAGGGGAGTCGATTTCAATTTCATCAGTTTGCATGGGCGTAAGACCTCGCTTGGGGAACTAAACTCAACAATTCTTCAACCGTCAGATTGCGCTTAACCGCTACCGCTTGATGCCGCACGGCTGCGAGCACCGATTGAATTTCCTCAGAATTCAGGAAAATGCCTTGCTCTTGTAGCACACTCATGACTAGATGCCGACCCGAATGTTTACCCACCACCAAGCGGCGTTCCCAACCCACATCTTCTGGGGAAAATGGTTCGTAGGTGCCTGGATTTTGCAGAATGCCGTGGGCATGGATGCCGGATTCGTGGGCAAAGGCATTTTCGCCCACGATCGCTTTCCAGGGCGGCACGGGGCAATTAGAGGCTTTCGCAACCAACCGAGAAAGTTCCAGCAGCCGTTTTGTATCAATCCCTGTTTGGATGTCATAGATACGCTTTAATGCCATCACCACTTCCTCCAGGGCGGCATTGCCTGCCCGTTCACCCAAGCCATTCACCGTCGTATTGACCGATAGCGCTCCGGCTTGAATGCCTGCTAAGGCATTGGCGGTTGCCAATCCCAAGTCGTTGTGGGTGTGCATTTCGACGGGAATGGAGAGGTGGGAAACAAGCTGACGAACTTTGTGGTAGGTCGTTAAGGGATCGAGAATGCCAACGGTGTCGCAGAAACGAAACCGGAATGCACCCCACTCTTGAGCCAGCCAAGCTACATCTAGCAAAAAGGATTCATGGGCTCTAGAGGAATCTTCACCGCCCACTGATACCTCCAAACCGCGATCTTTAGCAAAGTTGAGGACATCCCGCAGGCGATCGAGCATGACTCGCCATTGCCCATGAAATTTTGCGGCAATTTGAATCTCTGAAACGGGTACAGAAATATGCACTCGTTGTAATCCACAGTCCAGCGATGCCTGAATATCAGATCGGTTTGCTCGGTTCCAGCCCAGGAGTTTTGCGCTTAATCCTAGATTTGCGATCGCTCGGATGGCGTTGGTTTCTTCATGTCCCATGGCGGGAATACCGACTTCTAGTTCTTGTACGCCAATGGAATCAAGGAAGGTAGCGATGGCGATTTTTTCTTCGATATTGAAGGCAACTCCGGCTGCCTGCTCACCATCTCGCAAGGTTGTGTCGTTAAGCTGAATCGGATGGTTTTTCATGGTTGGCCTTATCGTTATGGGTTCTATGGATTGATTGCGATTATCACCAAGTATTAGAGGCTGTTGGGAAAGTTCTACTGTCAGTGGCGAGGTATTGAGATCCCCCCCAACCCCCGCGCTGACGCGCCGCTG
>JAYKHH010000204.1:0-8831 GCA_035285265.1 Leptolyngbyaceae cyanobacterium
TCCCCCCACTTGGTAGAACGACCACCCTAAAACGCTCCGTAGGAAGACCGGCAGTCCCACTACAAACCACACATCTCTAGAGCCAAACAGGAAGAAGCGGGCCGCAGAAAGAATATTGATTTCCTGGCTCTTTGAGAAGAGTTGAGTAAACTTAACCTTGGCCTTGATCTTGCCCATCCCCTTGGGACGGAACACACCCGTAAACAGAATTAGGCCCAACACCCCTGCCATGCTCAGCAAAGTACCGGAAAAACCCAGGGATGCTAGAAGGGCAGCACCCACGAAGAACCCTACACCCTTAAGGGCATTTTTGGAACCTGTCAGGACTGCGACCCATTTGAACAAAGAAGACTGGGCATTTTGCGGCACGACTAACCGGATCGCACTCTTAGAACTCATCTTGGTTAGATCCTTGGCAATCCCAGAAAATGCCTGAGCCACCATCACATAGGACACGCCGATCCACTGCGCCCAGCCCGGATTTAGGAAGGACAACATAACAAGGGCAAACACCTGGAGACCAATGCCGCTATACAGTGTCACTTTCAGCCCGAACTGCGAACCAATCCAGCCGCCTAGAAAGTTAGTAACGACCCCAAAAATTTCATAGAACAGGAACAGGGAGGCAATTTGGATGGGAGTATAGCCAATATTGTTGAAATACAAGAGCACCAACATCCGCAGGGCACCATCGGTAATGGTGAACCCCCAATAGGCCAGGGTGACCAGAATGTAGTGCTTGAAGTTGGCACTAGAGGCACGAGTCGCATCCATAGGAAATGTACGGGTGAGGTGAGGATTAATTGAGATCAGCTCAGAGCAACCTTACGGGCTAGTTCCACCATGCGATTGGCGTAACCCCATTCGTTGTCGTACCAAGCCAGAATTTTGACTTGAGTCTCATCGACGACCATTGTGGAGAGGGCATCAATAATAGAAGAGCGAGGATCATCCTTGTAGTCGATGGACACGAGGGGACGCTCTTCATAGCCCAAAATCCCCTTCAGATCACCCTCTGCCGCTGTTTGAAGGAGTTTATTGACTTCCTCAATGGTGGTGGGACGGCTGACTTCAAAGACACAGTCTGTCAGGGAGGCATTAAGTAAGGGCACCCGTACCGCCAAGCCGTTTAGCTTACCCTTGAGTTCGGGATAAATCAGAGCGATCGCCGTCGCTGAGCCGGTCGTCGTCGGGATCAGCGAGAGGCTACTGGCCCGTGCTCGTCGCAAATCCTTGTGAGGGGCATCGACCAGGGTTTGAGTGTTGGTGTTGTCATGGATGGTGGTGATCACGCCATGCTTGATGCCCAACCCTTCATGAATTACCTTGACGACGGGAGCCAAACAGTTGGTGGTACAGGATGCGGCGGTTAAAAGGTGGTGGAGATCGGGTTGATAGAGATGGTCATTGACCCCCATGACAATATTTAACGCCTCTTTCTTGACCGGAGCTGCCACAATCACTTTCCTGACTCCCCGCTTGAAATAGGGAGCGAGGGATTCTGGGTCACGAAACTTCCCAGAGCATTCCAGCACTAAGTCAACGCCTAGGGTTTCCCAGGGTACGTCACCAGGCTGGGCAAACTCACTAAAGCTTAAGGAGCGATCGCCAATGCAGATCCGATCATCGGAGACTGCAACTTCTGGTGCCCAGCGTCCATGGACAGAATCGAACTTGAGGAGATGGGCAGATGCTTCTATGCCTCCTTTAAGTTCATTAATATGCACGAAGTCTAATTCGGGCCAACCCCAAGCGGCGCGTAAGGCTAACCGACCGATTCTGCCAAAGCCATTGATACCAACCCGAATTTTCGACATTTTGCTACTATCCTTTCCACGATGCGTCATGACTGCTTGTCCCTGTTTATATCCTTGCCCCCCTTAAGAAGGGGGGATCAAGGAGGGGGATCTCTTGATTAGGTGATGAGTTATAGAAATGGGGGCTTTTGTTTGCAACCTCAGATAAGAGCGCGTGGTTAAAACACGGCTTGCTTACGGAGTAACTCCTGGATAGTCAAATTCGGTTGGGGTAGCCCGTCAAACACCGTTCCTACGATTCCTTTGTTGAAGCGAACGTAGATCACTTGAGAACCATCATCCGGCAAGGGAATATAGCCCACGGAACTCGCGAGCCGCTGGGAATTTTTCAGATAGTATTCAACGAAAGCATGAACTTCTGGCTTTTGAACCGACGCAGCTTTCACGTAGATAAATAAGGGACGGGCATAGGGGCGATACTGCGCTTTCTCGACCGCTTGGCGCGAGGGCAAAACAGCACCTTGACCGTTATTCACAGGTAATGCTTTTAACTGAGACTGATTGGCTTCATAGTAAGCAAAGCCAAAGTAGGCCAAGGCATTTGGCTCCTGGCTGATGCCCTGCACCAAAACATTGTCGTCCTCGCTGCTTGTATAATCCGTGCGACTCACACCTGTTTTACCATTAGTGACTTCCGTAAAGTAATCAAAGGTACCTGAGTCTTTACCGGGGCCAAAGAGTTTTAATGGCTTATTGGGGTAGGAAGGACGAATTTGTTGCCAGTTGGTAATTTTACCTTGGGCGCTCGGTTCCCAGATTTTTTTAAGTTCCTCAACGGTAATGTCCTTGGCCCATTCATTTTTCGGATTCACAACCACCGTCAACGCATCAAAGGCAACCGGTAACTCCATGTATGATATTCCGGCTGTTTTACAAGCCGCCATTTCCTCCGCCGAGATCGGACGAGAGGCATTGTTGATGTCTGTTTCTCCGGCACAAAACTTCCTAAACCCACCCGTTGTGCCAGAAAAACCGACTTGGACTTGAACGTCATCTTTATTGGCTTGGTTATAATCTTTAGCGATCGCATCGGTAATCGGGAATACCGTACTGGAACCATCAATTTGAATCACTCGAGGAGCCTGTGGCTGGGATGGGGCGCAGGAACTCATGACAGCACTTATCACTCCCATCAATGCTAAAATGCCGAAACCAATCAGGCGTGGTCTTGTTCTCAAGTTCATTAGGAGTCACCCCAGTTCATCTAAATCGGAAGACAACTCCATCATTTCAAATAAATTTGATATGTCAAGCCGAGCCAGCTAGTTTGTAACAAAAGTAATCAAGAAAAGTTGATGAATTCAATTCTAGCGGGTGAACCCCTGATCACTGCTGAGGTTGTACCTCTACCAGTCTGAATTCCAGCCTTTACTAAGATGCGTCTTAGGAGCGAGAGTCAGAAGGCACTAAAATGACAGGGATGTTTGCAGCAAAGCAGATAATGTCCTGGAAGCAGCGTTTAGCAGAACAAAAGCAGATAGAAGCGGCTCGGATGCAGAACGTTTTGCTATTGCTGCAAGACTTATTCAAGCGGGAAGAAGCCACTGTCAAAAGAGTATTGGGACTCTTGTACGATGTCGGCTCCCTCCATGTGATCAATGAAAAAGTGCCCATCCGTTACCTCAACAAACCTCTCAGGGTGTTGGCAAAATTATCAAAACCTGTGTTTGGGTTTGTAGCAATTCGCTGGTTTCAGGCAAACTGTCCTAAGTTAATCGCAGATTGGCTCTACACGGTGGCAACTTTTCAGCCTCCAGAAAATCAGCAGCAGCCTTCAACCGTAGCGACTCAAGGAAGCACGGAAGTTGCGGAGGCCGATGTGTTAACAGCCGATCTGGCTCCCAGCGATCGCCCCACCCTAACCGCTCAAAAAAATCTTTTGCAAATTGAGCCACAGGTTCAGCCACGCATTGAGCCCTCTGAAGTATCGTCCGGGCGATCGCCCCTCCCTAGCTCCGAACTTGCTGAACTTTCAAAACTTGCCGAATCTTTGCAGTCGGGACTGCAACAGATGAACTGGCAAGAAATCCAGCGTTTACGGCAGCAACTTCGATGGATGTTGGGAGGTGCGATCGCAGCGATGGTGTTTGCGGGAGCCTTGGGAGTATGGCTCGGCTACCACTTCAAGGCTGGAAGTTTAGAGGAAGGCTTCAACGATTCCAATCCAGCCTCACATCAGAAGTTGAAGCAGCGGTAGTTGACATCAGTCATTTCCGAAAAAACTGATAGGAGATTGCTCTGCCAGAATTTTCCGTGGTAGGAGCGCAAGTTTTGCGCCCCTACCGAAATCTCGCTGCTACCCTCCAAAAGAGAACCCATCTCGGTAGGTTTTTCCGGGAAATTGTCTCATGGATTAATCGCTCTCTCGGCAGACACGAGCAGGCATGATAGAACTGAAGCGACGGTATTCTGACAGGTATTGCTCTAAAACCACAAATTGAGACAGGTTGAGGCTGTAGTAAATCCAGCGTCCTTCTTGGCGAGAGGTAACGAGGTGAGATTCTTTGAGAACTTTCAGATGAAACGATAACTTAGACTGGGTAACCCCCAATGACTCACACAAATCGCAAACGCATAGTTCCTGGGTTCGCAACAGATCCAAAACTTGCTGTCTCAGCGGATCAGAAAGCGCATGAAAACCAGAAACCACCAAATTTGATTGAAGCGTAGAAGTTTTGGGTACCAATTTTTGTTGAATCAATTTTTTTAAGAATGAGCTTCCATTGTAGGGGTAGACACAAAAGATGTCATCCACCCAATCTACACAATTGGGACACAATACATTTAGGCACCTTCTATAAGCACCTTCTAAACAAGAACCTACCGCGATCGCTACTCCTTAGAGTACCCGCAGCGATTTCGATAGGGGCGCAAGCTTTGTGCCTCAACTGCAGTCAAGGCTTACTATTCCAGTACAGCAACTCCAGTACAGCAACCTTGAGTAATTTTTTATGTATAGCTGCCAAGTTTCAACAGGGGCTGATTCGAGCCCTAGGAGCAGTAAGGGCTAGGCATAGCCGTGGAGATTGGGGCACTCCTCTTTAAGTGGGGATTGCAAATCAACGGCACAGATGATCCGGTCGAGTGCTACCGACTCTAAGACCTAAGCAATGGGATCAAACCCTTTAAAAACCACATCAGGTTGGGAAGGGTCGCTGGGATGGGGCAACCTGACGCTAACTCTCAGGACAACACAGGTCGTTTGGGCGGGGTGAAGTAGTATAATCACCTTCGCTTGTTGATCGCACTTTAATAAATCCCCATTCCCTGACACACCTGAGAAATAATGAAAACTTCTATGTTTCGGGCATTGGCCGTAGCAGCCAACTGCGTCTTGCTGCTCATGGCTTGCAGCGAGTCTCCCAACCCTACATCAACGACAACACCCTCCACTCCTGCAACTACATCAACCCCTTCATCAAAGGCGATTCCCATTGGGATAGCCGTGGCCCAGACCAGTAATGTGGCGCTCCTAGGACAAGAGCAAGTGATTGGCTCTAAGATTGCCGAGAAGTATTTTAATGAGCAAGGCGGGATTAATGGCACGCCGATCCAATTAGTCCTGCAAGATACCGCCGGAGATGAAGCAGGCGCAATCAATGCGTTTCAAACCTTGATTAGCAAGAATAATGTGGTGGGGATTGTGGGGCCGACCTTATCTCAACAAGCCTTTGGGGCTTCCCCTATCGCTGATCGGGCAAAAGTACCCGTGCTCGGCCCCTCCAATACCGCCAAAGGGATTCCCCAAATTGGCGAATATGTAGCTCGTGTTTCTGCACCCGTGGCGGTCGTGGCTCCTAACTCCGTCAAGGCAGCCCTAAAAATGAATCCGCAGATCAAAAAGGTAGCGGTGTTCTATGCTCAAAATGATGCCTTTAGTAAGTCTGAAACGGAGACATTTCAAGAAACCGTCAAAAGTCAGGGTCTTGACTTAGTCACCGTCCAAAAATTCCAGACCACGGATACCGACTTTCAGAGTCAGGCCACGAACGCGATCAACCTGAAACCTGATCTGGTGATTATTTCAGGGTTGGCAGCGGATGGTGGCAACTTAATTAGACAACTCCGAGAACTGGGCTACAAAGGTCTAATTATTGGTGGGAATGGTCTCAATACCTCCAATATGTTTCCGGTTTGTAAGGCTTTTTGTGATGGGATCTTGATTGCCCAAGCCTACAGCCCTGAGTTGGTTAGTGATATCAATACGGCCTTCCGCACCGCCTATCGCGATCAATACAAAAAGGAACCTCCTCAATTTAGTGCCCAAGCCTTTACGGCTGTTCAGGTCTATGTAGAGGCGTTAAAAGCCTTGGATAGTAAAACCAAGGTCAACACCTTAGCCATCCCCCAACTCCGCACAGAATTGAACCAACAACTCTTAAAGGGAACTTACAACACGCCTTTGGGTGAAATTTCTTTCACACCAGAGGGTGAAATTGTGCAAAAAGAGTTTTACGTAGCGCAAATAAAGATGGATCCGGACGGTAGCAACGGTAAGTTCACGTTTTTGAAGTAGGTGTGGGCATTGCGATCGTTCAGATCTAGTACCTTGTATACTCACCTCGTAAACCCGCCCTGGAATGAATTCCGGGCTAACAGCGCAAGTCCTCTCAAGAGGACTAAAAGATGTTTGGAGTCCATTTCAATGGACTTGTGCTATCAGCCAGGAACTGAAGTTCCTGGTGGGGGTGGCAATGGGTACCAGATCTCAGATCACCGATTCACATCGTCATTCAGCAACATCGTGAGTATTCCTGGGATTGACTACCTGAGCCTAGACCCAGCAGAACCATTACCTTCTAAAATGGGAAAGACGCTTAGGAACATCTCGGAAGCCATGCGAGTATTCGTCTTACTGTTTAATGCCCGCACAGAAAACGAGGGTATTCATACCATTAGCGTGACTAACCCAGAAGATGGGATGTCTCATAACGTGGTGTTGATGTTTGAGTCGGAGGACGATGCGACCCGGTTTGGGATCATGTTGGAAGCTCAAGACTTTCCCTCGCCGACTGTTGAGGCTTTTGATGAAGAGGAAATTACAGAGTTTTGCGAGAGTGCCAATTACGATTGCAAACTGATTCCCGAAGGAACCTTGACCATTCCTCCAGAGGCAAATGTGGAAGAAACTGACTGGCAAGCGGTCGAAAAACAACGTCGGAGCAGTTCCCCAGAATTTGACCTCGATCAAATGCGCCGTCGCCTAGAAGGGCTGCTATAAAAAGGGCTGCTGTAAAGAAGGCGGCTGTGAAGCCCCATGATGTAGGACTGCTATGACATGCACGATTTAGAAGAACGGGGGCATTTGCTCACGGAGCAAGTGAACCCCAACAGCCAGAATTTAGATCAACTCACAGCCTTGGAGTTGGTTGATCTGTTTAATCAAGAAGATGCCCAAACCTTAGCCGCGATCGCTCGTACTCGTCTGGAATTAGCCCAAGCTATCGACCGCACCGCCGCCGCCCTGCAACAGGGTGGGCGGTTATTTTACGTTGGTGCAGGGACGAGTGGACGATTAGGGGTTTTGGATGCTGCCGAGTGTCCCCCCACCTTTTGTACCTCCCCTGAACTCGTGCAGGGAATTATTGCTGGGGGTGCGGGAGCCTTGGTTCGCAGCTCTGAAGACTTGGAAGATCGAGCCGAAGATGGAGCCGAAGCGATCGCCCATCGCCAGATCACCGACTTGGATGTAGTAGTGGGCATTACCGCTGGAGGGACGACTCCCTTTGTGCATGGAGCCTTACAAGCAACCCGTCAACGGGGAGCCACCACCATTTTCATGGCTTGTGTCCCGGCTGAGCAGGTGAACGCTGTGGCGGATATTGATATTCGTCTCCTCGTTGGCCCTGAAATCCTGGCAGGCTCTACCCGCCTCAAGGCAGGAACGGTAACTAAAATGGCCTTGAATATCCTCTCAACTTCGGTGATGGTGAAGTTGGGTAAGGTGTACGGCAATCGGATGATCGATGTCTCGGTGACCAATAAAAAGCTACGCGATCGCGCTCTGCGGATTTTGCAGGACTTAACGGATTTAGGTCGAGAAGACGCAGGCTATTTACTAGAAAAAAGTGGTCGCTCCGTGAAGCTAGCCCTGCTGATGCATTGGACAGGACTGGAGGCAACGACAGGAACTCAGTTGCTAGCAGAACACCAAGGCAATCTCAGGCAGGCCGTCCTCAGTAACACGAGCACGGTATTGTAAAAGTGGCAGCGATCGCTTGCACAGGCAGAAGGGTTTAGACATGATTACCGCTTTAATTGTATTCGTTGCTTTAGGTGTCCTGAGTTGGGGCTTTTATAGAGCCAGACCTTTTGGCAAGCTAGGAATTTTAGCTTGGTTACAGTCTGTAGTTCTGATGGTGCCGTGGCTGGTCTTCTTTGCTTTATTTGCGATGGGCATCTACGTAAACCTAGTAGGCGTATTGGTCTTGCTAGTGATCTCAACGGGACTCTATATCTTCCTAGGTAGGCGGCTGCGGGCAGCCGCCCAGGATGGCTCTCTGGCTAAGCGTGCCAGTGCTATGGCTGATTCCCTAGAGCAGGCTAGCCCCGTTGAGGCTGCAAATGCAGAGGCCAGTTCCGGTACAAACCCAACTCCACCTAAAACCCAAGCCCAGTCTGATGTTCTGCCCATTCCCGATCAAGACTTGAAAGCAATTCAAGGGATTTTTGGAATTGACACTTTCTATAGCACTGAAACCATTCCTTACCAGGAAGGAGCTATTTTTAAGGGCAATCTGCGCGGTGAAGTTGAGCCGTCCTTTGCTCGGTTGTCTGAGAGCTTAAAGGAACGCCTGGGCGATCGCTATCGCCTGTTTCTAGTAGAGAACCAGGAAGGTAAGCCCGTAGTGATTGTGCTGCCCAGTACCAATGATCCTCGCCCTACGACGATTTACCAGAAAATTTTTGCCCTAGTGCTGTTTCTAGCCACCATCGCCACCACATTGGAAACCGGTGGATTATTACTCAATTTTGACTTGTTTAATAATCTCTCTCGCTTTCGAGAAGCCCTGC
>JAYKHH010000205.1:0-5318 GCA_035285265.1 Leptolyngbyaceae cyanobacterium
TTAACCCTACAATCACATCCATGAGTCAAGACCTGTGCATCGTTCAGGAAGGATGCTTGAGCATCCCCAACGTTTATTTGGATGTCAAGCGCCCTGCTGTGATTGAGGTGACCTATAAGGATGAGCAAGGACGTCCCCAAAAAATACAGGCTAAGGACTTTCTCGCTCGTGTGATTCAACATGAGATGGATCATTTGAACGGAGTCCTCTTTGTAGACCGGGTTGAAAATGCATTGCTCTTAAACCAAGAGTTGGCAAAGCATGGGTTTGCAACTCAGGCAGTCAAGCCTGTATCAGGCGTTAGGTAAAATTTAATAACCACTAATCTTTGAAGGCTGGATAACGGTGACTCCTAAAAGTAGCATATTTCTGGGTGCTTCCTGTGTGGCGGCGATCGCCGCAGTGGGTTCGGTATTTGAACTCTCTTCTGGAGAACCCCAACTAGGTAGCCTGACCACTGGGATTATTCTGGCTGCGAGTATTCCTTTGACTATTTATTGCTTTTATGCTGCGGTTCGAGATGCTAGGGCTAATCAATAGATAAACCTAGGGGTTTCCCATCAACTTGAACAGGAAGCCCCTAGGTTTGTTTAACAGGAACCGCTAGGTACTACTCAGCCTTCGTGCTTAATTGAGCTAACGCATGGTGAGCAATCACTAAGCTTAAGCGGGCCTGTTCAATTTCCGATAGTTCTGCCCAACCAATGGAGCGCACTGTGCCTAGGGTCAATTCAACGGCTTTGGCATCATTGTCGCGCATGGCATAGGCTAAGGGGCGAGCTAGAATCTGCAGGTCTTCTGCTTCCCAGTTGGGTAGAACTGCTTCTACACATTGCACGAGTTGATCAGCTAGGGAAAGTGGAGTTGCAAGTAGCTGTTGAGCTTGGTCAATAATTCGATCCAGTAAATCCTGGGGGATACGAGCAGAAAACTGTTTCCACAAGCTGTTCTGCACCCAGAGTTGGCTGCAGAAGGAAATAAGCTTTGGAGCTGCCAGAATAGTTGCGTTGGATCCAGTAATGCTAAGGGTAAAAGCTTCTTCTAAGTCTGTGAAGTATCCTTCTGTTTCTGGTTCAGCGGGGTTCCAGGGGTAAGCTGTTTCCTCAGGCTCTAAGAGCGCACGGACAAGCTCTAGCTCGGCATGATCCGGGGAAGATTGAGTATGAGTAGTTTCCTGTACCATCGTGCGACTCCTGAAAACTGAATTAGGCTGAATAAAACTGAACTTTGCTTCCAATAGCTACAAGCTCTTTTGCTTAAGTTCCGTAATCCTTGCCGAACTATTCCACATAAATGTTCATTTTACGATCGGCTAGTCTAGGACAGCAGGAATTTAGCAACTCTTTTCAATCAGGACAGGGTATTTTTCTGAATTAACGTAGGGTTGGTGAAGGAACGGCCTATGGCTTCAATGGCCCTTTCAAATTATCGCTCCAAATAAATTAATGGATGTAGGGTTTGAGGAAGTCTAAATTTTGTTCCGAGTATTTGGACTTTCAATCACAAACTCTAAGGTTTGGCCTTGGGAACTCCCAAATTTAAGTCTTAAACCAGAGTGTAGGGGTACTTCTTGATGGTGAACTTTTTGCCAACCTTCGGCTCTTAAAATCAGTGTTCCATAGCGCGAGAAATCCCGCAGAAAGTAAGTGGGGTGTTCGCTATTGCTACTGCTTGGAGTGTCTCTACAGAAGATCTCTGCATGTTTTTGCGATACCCACTGTTCTGAAATAACTAAGTCATTTTCCCCTTTACGACCTACACGCATCAATCCTCCCTGAATCGCCCAGGTTTGATCAGGATCACCTAATAGTCTCAGAGAAGCAATGGGAAGGGTGTGACGGGTCAAGGTAGGTGAATTAAAGGGTAGTTCTGTTGTCCCTTCTTCAAGGGGTTTGACCAGCTCTCCATTAAATTCTGGGTGCATGTATAGGACAGGTAAGGTCCAAGCGGGTTGGTTAAATTTGTAAAGCGTTAATAAATGCTGTCTAGCTACGGCAACCGCTTGGTCAATCGGCATTCGTTGCGTTAAGGCTTGGGCAAATACCTGAATAAAGCTCAAGGCTTCTTGATCGGCAATGGAGTCTCGCATTCCTAATACGGCTGGGACACCGTGATGAATCAAGACTTCTGCGAGGCTGCTGCGGGCGATCGCACGAAATTGCTCATCTTGGTCAGGTTGAGCCCCCCAGCAAGCATTGAAGACCGCTAAGGTAACATGGCAACGGGTCAAAACCTGAGCTAATTCAGTACCACTGAGGGTGCAATCGGAACGCAACTGTAATAGCCCCCCATCGGGAGCGGGCACTCCATGGCCTGCATAAAACAGGATATTGTAATACCCTGTTTCTAGCTGGGTGATCAGCTCCTTAGGAGTTGGTTTTACTAAGGTATCGACCTGGCAAGGAACCGAGGTTCTGAGGTTGGGGCTTGTGATCTCAAAATCAGAACTATTGCTCAAGACTTGCGCGAGACTTGCGGCTTCTGTTTCGAGTTGCAGAGCAGCACTAGCGGGCGAAGCTTGCAGATTGTTGCCTCCTTCTGGCCCTATATCTTGTCCGAGCACCAGCAGAATTTTGAGGGTTTGGGTAATGCGTAGAGGGGGTAAGGGGTCTACATCACTGGTGGTACGGCTAAAAAGCAGTTGCTGGCTCAGGGAAATTGCCTGCTTACCAGGTTGAGGTTGCATAATCTCCCAAGGCAAAGCCACCAGATTAGGGTCACGGATTTCTAAGCGAACTCGTAGGGATTTGTTTTGGCCAATCGCAATGCCCTGACTCTGATCTAAGCTGCTTTGAATGACCCCCTCAAATAGCCACTGCCAAAGGCTAACCCCCAAATGTTGCATAAGACGCCCCCCATACCCGTCTTTATAACCGATAGGTGTTGGAACCGCCTCTAGGGGCAAAACCGGAGGTAAGGACGGGAGTGGTGCGGAGGAAATGCGGGGAACCTGTGGTAATCCTCTCAGGCAAAACATCTCTTGCCAAGATTGCCAAATGTGAGCTAGGAGCTGAGGCCAGGTACTGTCGTGATGAACATAGCCACCGGGATAGGGAGCCTTGAGAACCCAAACAGCATAATGCTCCGTCTCAGCTGCTGTGAGGCGAGTGATCGCCAGAGTTAAACAAGGACTATCAGACAAAGTCATTTAATTTTAAATGAGGTTATTTTAAAGTCGCTGGATGTTAACGCTCAGGTTAAAAGCTTAAAGCCAATATACTAGTTTGACAGGAAAGAAATTCGATCCACAAGGCGTGCTACTGGATAACCCCGGAACTTACGGAATTCATCTACTTGCAAAGGCTACAGCCTACGCACATCAATAACCTCCTTAGGAATTTGTGATAGGTCCTAGCCCTACACCCTGATGCTAGCAAAGGCAACATTCGTACTGGTTATCTATTGAGTTTATCTGCTCTATTTAGTCTATCTGCTCTATGGAGATACCTGTATAAATCGGGCCAAGTTGGAATGAAAAATAGGTACTGAGCACTCACTTGTCTAATTCTAAGGTGGTTATCGTTAATCGTGAACTTGGGAAGATGGATGAGGGTTTTGGAAAGATGGTATATAATCGGACGCAGCTTGTCTGACTTTATAGTTTACTCTGATTACAAATTTTTTACCCTTACCCAAAAGTGAAATCTGTTTATGGCAGGCCAAAAAGTTATTATTATCGACGACGGTAAAGCAATTCGGATGCAAGTTCGAGAGATGTTGCCACAGGGCAGTTTTGAGGTTTTAGAAGCGAAAGATGGAGTGGAAGGATTGGACCTCATCCGTCAAGAGCGACCTCATCTGATTTTGTTAGATTTTTTTATGCCCCGCATGAATGGCTGGGAAGTCTGGCAACACTTGCAGACGCAACCAGAACTCAAGACCATACCCTTAGTGGTGATGTCAGGACGTAAGGAAGAGGTTACAGAAAAAATCTCAGACGCTTCTAAGCATTTTGAATTTATCGAAAAACCTTTTGACCAAAAGGCTTTAATTGCTGCTGTGCGAGCAGCCATGGCCAAGGCCAAGGCTCAGCAAGTAAAAACTGCTACACCTTCCCCGCACTCATTACCTATAACCTCTAAGCCTGCAACGACTGTGGGAGGAGATGACCTGCAGAGCCTCAAGGCTCAGGTTCATACCTTACAGGAACAGAATATGAAGATGCAGGCAGAATTGGATGCGATGAAGAAACAAATGGCCCAAATGATGGCTTTTATTCGTCAAAAGCTCCAATAGGTTGAGGATACCAATCATCCCTTTTCTAATCATCTACCTGAGTTCGGGATCAGAATCGGGACAAGAAAGGGGCAAACCCGAGAGGCTGAAAATGCTAAGACTTCATACCTAGTTTGCCCTCATGTTTAGTCTAGAAGAGTTGAAAATTGGCGGTAATTAACAACCTTGATACCTCGCTCCAGAGCATCTGTAGACGATGATAGGACTTCAATAATCAAACCAGGAATTGCAGCAACTGGGGATTGTCATCACGCGGTTCAAAAATGACCACGATATCAGGATAAAAATACTTTCGCCCTAGTTCCCCCTAGGCTTTTACATCCACAATGTAAAGTTCGCATGGGCGATCGCCGAGAGCATCCGCCAGTAGCCTAAAGAAATTTCCAGGAACCCGATTGTGGTTGCGAATTCTGCCGCTCATTGCGACTACTGCGCCATCCCAATACTCATATGACTTACGCAGTTGCTATGAATTAAGAGAGGTTTTGGGAATTTTTGAAGGGCTACCGCCCTTCAAAAATTCCCAACTGCGTAAGTCCTGACTCATAACGTCCTTCTTGGGCAGGTTCCCAAACCAGATTCCTCAGCGATCATCCAAGTGCGATCAGGAGAGGCAACCATGGTTCAAGTGGGAATGCAGCATGATTCTAGAATAGCTGGAAGATTGCGATCTCTAGGGCTTCAATCTCCCCCCATCCTCACCTTGCAACCCATCTCCCCGTCTAAACTCTCGTGGGTTGTGAGCCACTGGGGTTAGCTTGTTTGCTGAACCCGTTACAGCGTAGATATTCAAGAGGTTTTCTCACTGCACAGAGAAGCCCCTGTCTCCACATCAAACCAATGTAGGGCTTCTGGAGGCAAGGCTAAGGTTAATTGATCGCCACTCCATTTCTGATCCGTAGGCAGTAACGCCCGGAAAGTTAACGAGCCTGAGGGATGCGCAGGAACCCGCACACTGATCAAGTTATTCATGCCCAAGTTTTCTACTAAATAAACTTGTCCTTGGAGAGTATGGGGCTCTTCGGGTTGAGCAAGACGTACCTGCTCAGGGCGAATCCCCAGAATAATTTGCTGGGGTGTCA
>JAYKHH010000206.1:0-8165 GCA_035285265.1 Leptolyngbyaceae cyanobacterium
AGGCACCATTTTCCTCTAGGAAGTTGATGGAGGTGATAATGCCGCGTCCAGCGCAACCCACACCGGGTTCAGGGCCACCGGACTCAACGCAACGAACATCACGATATCCAGTTAACAATACTTCTTCGAGTTCCACGTCTTCAACGGCACCACGCTCGGCTGCCAGGTGAAGAACGGTGGTTTGAGCTTTACTGTGGAGCATCAAGCGAGTGGAGTCTGCTTTGGGGTCGCAACCTACGATCATGACGCGCTGACCGAGTTCAGCCATGCCCGCGATCGTGTTTTGGGACGTGGTGGATTTACCAATGCCGCCTTTGCCATAGAAGGCTATCTGTCTAATGCTTTCGTCAGTCATGGATTCAAGCTCCTTTGGAGTGATAAGGGGTGAGCGGTCAGTAAGCCAGTCATCCTAGGGACTGTGATCGAAACGGAGGGGATGACTGGGGGAGGGCGTTGGAATCAATCGCAGTCGGGGGCGATCGCCCAACGGGAGAAAACCGAATCATTTGAGGTTTCATGCAACTGCTTCAACCACGAGGTTGGGTAAAACACGTTCTCGTAACCGAACTTCGATGGCGTTTTTGAGGGTAGCGGTGCTGCTTTCACAGGAACCACAGGCACCTTTGAGCACCACTTTGACGACATCTCCCTCTAGGTCGTAGAGTTCGACATCACCTCCATCGGCTAGCAAGATTGGACGCACATCTTGCAGAACCGCTTGAATGAGGCCGATTTTTTGAACCGTTGTGAGGGGGCGATTTTGGGCTTGAGCGGTGGCAATTTCTGCTGCAACTCTAGTGGCCGTCGCTGCTGTTTCTTTTTGCACGGCAGCAATGAGATCTTCAATTTCTGCGGCACAGGAACTACAACCACCGCCTGCTTTCACGTAGCTAGTGACTTGTTCTACCGTGGTCAAGTTATTTTCAATGACCACACGGCGAATTCTGTTTTCGCTCACACCAAAGCAACTACAAATGAGTGTGCCTTCATCTTCTTCATGGTGTTCAACTTCAATGCCACGGTATTTAAAAATCGCTGCTTCCAGGGCTTCCTGTCCCATCACAGAACAGTGCATTTTTTCTTCTGGCAACCCACCTAAGTAATTCGCAATGTCACGATTACTCACCTTCAAGGCTTCATCTAAGGTGATGCCTTTGATGATTTCAGTTAGGGCTGACGAGGAGGCGATCGCACTGGTGCAACCAAAGGTTTGAAACCGAGCATCCAGAATTTTGTCAGCCTCTACTTCAATCTTGAGGTGCAGTCTGAGGGCATCGCCGCAGGCAATACTGCCGACTTCGCCAAACACCACTGCAATACCGGATTCCTTCGGATCTTCGATCGCTCCCTGATTTTTAGGGTTATAGAACAGGTCTAGTACTTTTTCGGTGTAATCCCACATGGCGGTATCTCTAAGGTAGGAGTGAGTAGAGCGGTGGTTTATCTAAAAGCTATTGACTGACGATTTATTGACTAACGACTAAGGATCGCTCTTGCAACCATTCGGCTTGGTCGTTGTTGAAGGGCGACATCGCCCGCAGACGTTCGACAATCCCAGGCATGACTGCGAGGATGCGATCTATTTCGGCCTCGGTGGTATAGCGGGAAAGGCTAAACCGGATGGAACCATGCAGGATGGTGTAGGGCAAACCCATCGCCCGTAGGACATGGGAAGGCTCTAGGGAACCGGAGGTGCAGGCAGAACCAGAGGAGGCGCAGATGCCATGTTGATCCAGGGATAGTAGAATTGCTTCCCCTTCGATGTATTTGAAGCCGATGTTGGTGGTGTTGGGCAGGCGGTTTTTGCGATCGCCGTTAATTTCGGTATCGGGAATTGCCAGCAGTCCTTTTTCGAGGCGATCGCGCAGTTTTTTCTCCGTTGCCACATCAGCCAGATGGAGTTGTGCCAGTTCTGCGGCTTTGCCCAAGCCAACAATGCCAGCTACATTCTCGGTGCCCGCTCTGCGTCCCCGTTCCTGGTGTCCACCAATTAGTAACGGACGGAAGCGGAATCCCCGTCTCACAAACAGGGCACCCACCCCTTTAGGAGCGTGCAGTTTGTGACCAGATATCGTCAGTAGATCGATGGTGCTAGTTTTCATGTTGAGGGGCAATTTCCCAGCCACCTGCACCGCATCCACATGGAAGGTCGCTCCGTATTCCTTGGCGATCGCGCCAATTTGCTCAATGGGAAACACCGTTCCCGTTTCGTTATTGGCATACATCGTAGAAACAAGGGCTGTATTGCCTGTCATTGCCGCTTCTAGCTCCATCAGGTCTAACTGACCTTTGCGGTTTACCGACAGATAGGTGACGGTGTAGCCTTGCTTCTCCAGTTGTTTGAACAGATTCAACACACAGGCATGCTCTACTTGCGTGGTGATTAGGTGTTTGCGATCCGGCTGAGCGGCGATCGCGGCCCGAATAGCGGTGTTATTCCCTTCAGTGCCACAACTGGTAAAAATGATTTCAGACGCTTCCGCTCCTAAGAGGGCAGCAACCTGACCTCGCGCCTGCTTCAAAGCCTTACCCACCTGTCCACCAAAGCTGTGCATGGAGGAAGGATTGCCATAGTACTGGGTGAGATAGGGCAAAATGGCTTCCACCACTTCTGGATCAACCTGGGTCGTAGCGTTGTTATCGAGATAAATGACTGCACTCATGCGTTGACTCCCACAGGGGTAGGGGTTTGTAATTGTTTGGCTAATGCTTGCGAATAGGTATCAAACCAGCGTTGCCAATAATCGGAGGGTTGGTTGGCTTTTAGGGAATTGACTTTTAGATGGGAAGTCAGGCGGTTGTAGGTATCGAACCATCCGTCCCAGTAGTCGTTGGCAAGCTGGGTAGCACGGGATTGAAGGAGAGTTGCTGGGACTGGAATACATCCACCATTGGTGGGACAAACTGCCCAGCATTGAGGTACAGCATAATGACCCACACAATCGTTACAGCGTTCAGAATCAATTTGATACTGGTGTTCATTTTGGGTAATTGCCCCAGTGGGACAAAAGGATTCACAGCGGTGACATTCAATACACTGACTGGTGATGGTGTAGGTCATAGCAACCTCCTTGAAGATTTAGAAGGGGCGAAGCATGGGGGTGAAGATCTCTAGGAATGAGAATTAAATAACCGGTCATTCCTGAACCTACGGAGGCAGGTTTTGTTCGTCTAGCCGCGATTTCAATCGCCCGGTGATTGCTTTTCCCCATGCTTCGCCCCTACAAGACTCCTCAGAACTTATGAACGTTCTGGTCGTAAAACTCTCTGGCTACCTTTTCAATCACGTCGTAGGCTTCCACTACCTGCAATCCTGATTCCCGCAGTTCCGCTTTCGGGCATTCACCTACTTTGGAAACGAGAATGGCTTTGCAATCCGCGATCGCCTTAATCACGTACTCCAGCGTGGCATCTTCGCCATAACCGCCCTGGCAATATTGGTCAATCTTGCGGTGTCCCACAAACTTGGCTTCGTTGGCATCCACTTCAAAGATTTGGAATTCCTTGGCATGACCAAAGTGCTGGTTGACAATCCCGCCGCCCTTGGTTGCCACTGCCACCAGGATTTTGGGACTGTTCTTGATGCGCTCACTGGGCTTGACCTTGGCCTTGGCCAGCTTGATGTCTTCTTTGAATTTTTCAATGCCTGCATGGACTTCCTGTCGCAGTTCTAGGTCGTACTGTTCTGGCATTGCCATGAACTTGTCCTTGGTGAATTCCTGGCTACGGTCTTCACCCAGCAAACCGACGGCATCGGCACGGCACTGGCGGCAGTGACGCATCATTTTCATGTTGCTATCTGCACACTCGTCTTGCAGCTTCTTCAACTCTTTGGGGGTGGGGCCACGCTGTCCGGTGAGACCAAAGTGAGTGCCGTGCTCAGGCGCAGAAATCAACGGCATGATGTTGTGTAGAAAAGCACCTTTCTCGCGAATCACCTGATCCACTTCTACGAGGTGTTCATCGTTAATGCCAGGAATCATCACCGAGTTCACCTTGCAGAGGATATCTGCTTCACGTAGGGCTTGTAAGCCTTCCATCTGCCGTTCGTGCAGAATCCGAGCTGCTTCTAGTCCCTTGTAGCGTTTGCGGCGATAGTGAACCCAAGGATAAATCTTGGTGCCAATTTCTGGATCCACCATATTAATCGTGATGGTGACGTGATCGACATTAAGGGCTTTGATTTTGTCCACATAATCCGGCAGCATCAGTCCGTTCGTAGACAAGCACAGCTTGATATCGGGGGCTTTATCCGCAATCAACTCAAAGGTGCGAAACGTCTTTTCAGGATTCGCCAAGGGATCCCCTGGCCCCGCAATCCCTAACACGGTCATCTGGGGAATTTTGCCCGCAATCACCAGCACCTTGTGGGCCGCTTCTTCAGGAGTCAACAACTCACTCACTACACCAGGGCGACTTTCGTTGGCACAGTCATACTTGCGGTTGCAGTAGTTACATTGAATGTTACAGGCTGGTGCGACTGCAACGTGCATCCGAGCATAGTGATGATGAGCTTCTTCGCTATAGCAGGGATGTTTGGAAATGCGATCGAGCATTTTTTGATCAAAGCTGGGGGCTGCACTGGTATTGCTGCTACAACCACAGCTATCGTTACTCTTTTTCTGAGTCACCGTATTTTTGGTGATCACAATGTCCGTAGCAAGCTGCGTTACCGGGGGAGAGAGAAGTCCTGAAGGAGGGGGTGGTGTCATTGAATTTCGGCAGGGCTAAGGGGACAGCGCCACCGAGAAGGACGATTGCTCCATGCTTCTAAAAATCAATTGAAGTCCTGGGTACAGATAACCCACCCATGCAGGCTAGAAGTTCTGATTCGTTCCCTTGGGAACGCTTGCTTAATGCTGTAGGACAGCGACTTCATTTTGATTGAATGGACAGCGGATGGTGCAGTTGCGTCATCCTCTCATCGCCTCTCTGACCCATAAACCTAAATCTCTAAATTGGGTTAAAAGAGTTTGGTTAGAAGAACCTTTGTTTCTGGTTGAGAGAGTTGAGTGATTGGCGTTGTGAGAGTTATAGCAGCCCCTCAAAACCAGCCCAATTCAGCAAACCCCGGTAAGAGTTATTGAATTCATTAGCCTGTACTCAAGCCTTCAAACCCAGACCCAATCAGCACCCAAATTTTTTATAGGGTTGGGGTGCAAGCATTTTTTGGAGGGGGTACAAGTATTTTGTGGATCAGGGAGTAGTATTTTATGTACTCAACTCAAACACTTGTGAAATCAATGTTTGAAGATGTTTTTTAGCCAAATTTTGAGCCATCAGAGCTGTACTCAAAAAACGCCTTGAAATCGCTCAAAAGCTGATTTCAGGGAACATTCAGTTGCTTTTTGATTAACGTTCTGATTAAAAGCTGGGAACAATCGGTTAAGAATCGTTCCCAGCTAAATCCGAAATTCAATTCTGTATCTAAAATAGCACTTTTTTGTCTATGCCAATGACATCCGTCATTATTTTTTCAACTTTGTTCACGACAAACAGAATTTAATTATTTTTTTAAGTCCGTTCATGGTGAACAGAACTATATCCTAATATTATAAACAGATATATACGATACGGAATTCCTCATTTGAGTACAGAATTAGTAGCCATTTATTTGAGTTAATAATCTCCTGCAGGGCTGATCAATGCTGGGTTTTGCCGTGAGTACTCAAATACTTGTTCCTGCTTCGATTAATACTAGTCCCCCCCATCAAAAACACTAGTCCCTCAACCCCTTAAAAAAATCAATTCCTTGTCAAATCAAGGTTTAGGGATTGAGTACATTTCTAATTAATTCAATAACTTTGATTCGGGTGGCTGGTTCTGCCCTATTTTTTCTGCCTGATATAAGCAGGAGAACAGAACACCGTTTGCCATCGCAAAGCAATGCAGCACTCTCCTACGTCACTCTGTCTTCCCCTTCCTCAGCGAACCCGTTCGGATCAGGATGCTGCAACCAGTAAGTTGCCTGCCTTTGCATCAAACCCGTTAGCGATCGCAGGATGGCAAGTCCTGAAGGAAGATTTTCGGATCATCTTCGAGCGTGACCCGGCGGCCCATCATTGGCTGGAGGTATTGTGCTGCTACCCTGGTTTCCACGCGATCGCCCTCTATCGTCTTGCTCACTGGCTGCATCGTCATCACATTGCCTTTGTTCCTCGGCTGATTTCGCACCTAACCCGCTTTTTAACCGGAGTTGAAATTCATCCTGGTGCTGTGATTGGCAAAGGTGTCTTTATCGACCACGGCATGGGCGTGGTGATTGGGGAAACAGCGATCGTGGGTGACTACTGCTTGATTTACCAAGGTGTAACCCTAGGTGGCACAGGCAAGGAATCGGGCAAACGCCATCCCACCCTAGGAAACCATGTGGTGGTCGGGGCTGGAGCCAAGATTCTAGGCAACATCTCCGTAGGAGACTACGCCCGCATTGGAGCCGGATCGATCGTGCTGCGCTCCGTGCCGTCTCACTGTACGGCTGTGGGCGTCCCCGGTCGAAATATTTGTCGCACCAATACGCAAACCTGCCCGCTAGAGCATGGGCAAGTGCCTGATATCGAGGCAGTGGCGATGCAAGCGCTCCTCGATCGCATTGAAACGTTAGAACAACAAGTCCAACAACTCACCCAATCTCCCGCGCCTTAACCCTATTTTCGAGGTAACGCCATGTCTCCCCTTTCTCCCGCAAATCCTGACACCAGCCAGATGGATAGTCAGCCGATCAACGGCTCTGGCACTCATGTTGTCTCTGTGCCTCGCATTGATCGCTGGCGCATCTACCATCGCTTGCAAGAACTGATGATTCCTTGCTGGTGCCTATCGGATGGTTCGCTGCGGGTGGAAGTGCAGGATGGCATGGGCGCTCTGCTCCTCCGCAGTGTCGTGCAACAATTTCTGGCCTCTCGCCCGGAAATGGTGAACTGGCTAGAGCGGTGTTGGGATGCTGATTGAGCCGCACACGTCTAAAACAACGTCTTTTTCATTCTAGATATTGAAAAAGGAACAGGACTCACACAGAAGAGATCCGCCAACCCCCTACCCTGCAGGAAGGCTTCGCCGATAAAAAGGAGACTTTAAGATTTCCCCCCTTTTTAAGGGGGGTTAGGGGGGATCAAGATTTCAAGCTTCCAATGAAGTCCTACACCAACCTCACGCTTACTACGCTTTAAGGAGACCTCAATCAATGACATCGGTACAGACCCTCGTACAAGCCTTTGATCAAGTTCAAACGAACCCCATTGGGTTAGGGCAGGAAGTTACCGTTCCTGTTTGTGAAGGGTTAAATATTGCGTTTGCTAGTTTCCAGGCACTCTATCTGCAATACCAAAAGCATCATTTCGTAGTGGAAGGTGCAGAGTTTTACTCGTTGCACGAATTCTTTGCGGAAAGCTATGGACAGGTTCAGTCCTATGTTCATCAACTGGGTGAGCGCTTGAATGGCCTAGGGGGTGTTCCTGCCGCCAGCTTTAGCAGACTGGCAGAACTGTGTTGCTTCTCACCCGAACCCGATGGCATTTTCACGGCCCGTCAGATGGTGGAAAACAACCTGAAAGCGGAGCAATCGGTGATTGATTTACTGCGACGGCAGGCAGCCCAGGCAGAAAGTGTGGGCGATCGCGCCACTCGCTACCTCTACGAACAATTTCTAGTGCAAACCGAAGATCGGGCCTTCCATCTGGCCCATTTCCTAGCCGAAGATAGCCTGACTTTTGCTTTTGTGAACAGGCTTTCGTGATTGGGTGATGCCGAAAAGGTGCATCCGGGAAGAGGGCATGGCACTGCCATGCCCCTACCCAAAACAGGCATATCTGCTATTCAGTAACACCGTTTAATGTGAGATTCCTTTCCATCCCCTTAATCAGGAGATAGTGATGAGCTGCAACACGCAATTGATTCAGTTTTTGCAATATGAACTGGCAATTTCATCGGCAGAAATCGATGTGTTACTGCGCCATCCTGAACAGGCTCACGCTCCGTTACCCATGCTGCTTTGGCAGTATGGATTGGTGACAATGCCGCAACTAACTCAAATTTTTGACTGGCTAGACGCTCAACTCTAAGAATCCAATCCCTGAATCCGAACCGATCCCCCTTAATCCCCCTACCCTGCGGGAAGGCTTCGCCTATAAACAGGGGGACTTTTAAAATAATTCTCCCCCCTTTTT
>JAYKHH010000207.1:0-8590 GCA_035285265.1 Leptolyngbyaceae cyanobacterium
AGTCACTGCATGGGGAACTGGAACGAATTTGATGTGACGGCTCATGACCAATGGCATGGTGCGGATGGATTCCAAAATTTCGGTGATAAATTGATTCAGTTCCACGGGCGCTCTCTGAAGAGCTTGCGGTTTGGCATAGAACAGGATCTCACTCAGTAAATTCCGTAACCGATCTGCTTCTTCTAGAGATAAAGCCAGCCTTTCTCTAAAGGATTCCGGCAAATCTAGCCGTTTAAAGGAATTGAGTCCCATCATGACTGTTGTGAGAGGATTCCGGATCTCATGCACAATCATGGCGGCTAATTCCCCTACCTCTGCGAGCGATGAGATCGCTTTCAACCTATCTTGTTCGGCTTGTTTGCGCTCCGTGATATCTTCCGAAATTCCAGCAATTCGATAAATGTGTCCGGCTTCATCATAAATGGGAAATGCCTGCGCCCGAATCATGCGGACTGAACCATCTGGGTGGATGACTCGATACTCTTCATCAAACTTAAGGGTATCACCGTGATAGTAAGCGTTATAGGCGCGTTCCCGGTCTTCAGGATGAATCACCTTCCACCAGAAATTTGGATCGGCATACCAGTTCTCAATTGTTTGTCCCCACACCTTCTCAAAAGCGGGACTGATATAGATGGGCTGCCCATCGTGGGAGTACATCCAGAAGACCTGTTCCAGATTTTCTGCTATTTGCCGCAGTTGTTCTTCACTTTGGCGGAGCGCCACCTCCATCTCTTGCCGTTCACGGATTTCAGCTTGCAATTGCTCGTTTATCTGCTTCAATTCCTGGTTTGCGGCCTGTTGCTGTTGGTATAATTGATAGTTATCTATTGCAGTTGCAGCACGTTCTGCAAAAATCTGTACCAACTGTATTTCTTCAGCGTTAAACGAGCGCACCTGACAATGAAAGGAACAGATGGTGCCGATGACTTCTCCTACAGGGGTTTGTAGGGGCACCCCGAGATAGGCTCGATAGCCTTCTGGAGGCTCACCATAGTCTCGACAAGCCAAGGCATCTTCCACCACTACACACTGACCGGTTCTCAGTACCGTGACTGTCAGGGAACCGTGAAGCGAGTAAAGCTGATCCGCTGCTTCCCCTAAATCCATTGAGCTTGCTACGATGCGTTCAGATCCGTGTTGGCAGAATGTAACAACTGACCAGTCCACTCCAATGAGTTCACTCACGCTGACGGCAATTGTATGCAGGTAAGGGTTAAGCTCCCCTGTTCTGTAACTCAGAGCCGATAAAACTTCCAAAGTCCGATGTTCTGAAGGCTGGGAAATCTCCGTCACTGTTTCCTTGTGTTCAAGTGAGATGCGTAATAGGGAAAGTATACGCTGGTGAAGCAGAACTATTGATGGAAAGGGTGATTGCAATTTTTACGTCTTGACCTACAGCCCTTCCACGATTCTCTTTTCTAAGTCGCTTCAGGCATCTCATAATTCATCAATTCAGCAATTTCTAATCTTACTCTCAGCACTGGATTAGTCTTCAAGTGGATACTTCAGAGAGTGGAGGAAGCAATCTTACTAGTAGACCTCGGCGGCTATAACCGACCCTGGGTAGGGGCACGGCACTGCTATGCCCTCCTAAAGAAGAGTGGGTGGATCCACGCCCAGGACTACTAGCGATCTCCGTCGATTTTTTGGAAGACAAGGGTTTGCAAAAGTGTGACCAGAAAGAAGAACCCAAAAATCTGAGTTCTTACAGAAAAAGCATTTTTGCAGGCAAATGAGCATGGGAAGCAACAGACACATGAAAAGTATTCAGGTTAGGAGTGAACAAATTGAGAGTTCACTTAGGAGTGAACAAATTGAGAGTTCACGCTTTCGCTGGATTACGTTTAGTCCATTGGAAGTATTGGTGAATGACGGTCAGGATGTCATTCAAGCGCTAAGCCAGGATCAAAAAACTTTGCCCTGCCGTTACCTCTACGATGATCGGGGTTCTAATCTCTTTGAGCAGATTACAGATTTGCCAGAATACTATCCAACCCGCACCGAGCAAACAATCTTAGAAAGGTATGCGCTAGAGATTGCTCAACTCACTGGCCCCTGTGAGTTAGTGGAATTGGGTAGCGGTAGTTCTCGTAAAACTCGCCTTTTGCTAGAGGCTTATCAGCAACTCAGCCATCAACTCCACTACTGTCCCATTGATGTCAGTGCAGGTATTCTCAGAAGCACTGCTTTGGATCTATTGCAGCAATATCCCGGTTTAAAGTTGTGTGGGTTAGCAGGTACCTATGAGCAAGCACTCACCCAACTTCCACCCGCTGAACTAGAGAAGCGGATGCTGATTTTCTTAGGAAGCACTTTGGGAAATCTAAACAGTCAGGAATGTAATGCTTTCCTAACTCAAATTCAGCAGGCGCTCCAAATTGGAGATTTCTTTTTGCTAGGGGTGGATCTACAAAAGCCCGTCGCAATTATTGAAAATGCCTACAACGATACTCAAGGTATAACGGCTGAGTTTAATCTCAATATTCTCCGCCATCTCAATCATCGCTTTCAAGGTGATTTCGACCTGGCTCAGTTTGCCCATTTCGCATTCTATAATCCGGTTAAACACCAGATTGAAATGCATCTCAAGAGTTTGCAAAGTCAAACTGTAGTTTTGTCAGCATTGAACTATAATATTTCGCTACAAGTTGGAGAAACTATTCAAACTGAAATATCCCGCAAGTTTGATGTTCCTACCCTGGTTGATCACTTAGGGATTCACGGTCTCAAAACTTTGCACACCTGGACTGATCCACAAGGATGGTTTAGCCTACTGCTCTGTCAACGAAGATAGATCTTGTTGTTGACAGTGGGAGCGATCGCAAGCATCAATCCTCACCCAATAAGTGGGATAAAAAACTGGGATCAAAAATGCAGCGTGCTGTTTGATCCCATTTAAGTTTCCCTGTATTAATGTGAATTCGATAGCTCTATTTTGTGGAAGCTTTGCTCCCGAAAAATAGGGCTTTTAGGAAGCTTTTGCGGAGCGAAAGCTTCCTAAAAGTCCTTTCATCGAACTGATGTTACATTAGGTGCGTAGCCAATCTTTTAATCATTTAGCCTCGGCTAGGAAGCTGAATTCTAGCTGTCCCGATGGGAATTTCTCCCTTGAGCCCAGCCTGTTGACCCGTGATGCCATAGAGCAGGGTATCACCACCAGGAGTGCTCATTTGTACACCTCTGAACTCGACCTGCACATAGTTGCCAGAAGTAACAGGTTGGTCAAAGAAGATCGCTAAGCGATCCTTACTAACGTCAATCTTGGAAGGTATTTCTTTGCCAGACTGATTCAGCACCCGTACTGTATCAAAGCGATCCATTTTGCTAGGAATAGCAATCATCAGATCTTTTAAAGACATACCAATTACGGCAACCCGGATAAAGTGCGTATTATTGAGGGCACCAGAATTGGTAATCATCGGCCCTGTAAAGTTAAAAACCATTGCTGATTCAGGCTGTATTGCCTGTGCCAACCTAGTTGTAGGTTCAGCGATCGCTGCCGTAGTTAGTAATAGTGCAGATAACCCGCCATAAATTAGGCTTTTCATACAAACATCCTTGAAGTAGGTCGATTGCTGGTTGATTGAATGCTTTCACAATCACTGACCTATAGATTGACCCATCAATCTGAGACAAGGCTGATACATAAATGAAAATAGCCTAAGAAGCAGATACTTGCCTACTAATCAATTTCTCAGCAAAATCTTAACTTTATTGAGGAACATTAATCACAAAATATATTTACACTAAAGAAGAAATGCTATGGCAATCTGTTGGTGATCATAACCTTCTGGCATATACCTTGGAAGCTACAGTCCAATCAGAAGATGTAGCCCGTCTCTAAGAGGGTGTTTGAAAAGTCCATCCCTGGATCATGCATGACTCTCTTCTTAGCTACTATCCAGGCGAGAATTAATGTTTGCCGTTATTTTGGCAGGAGTTACAGTCCATTTTTGACCTCACCCATCCCTTTTCAAACACCCTCTAAGGGGAATCAAACAACAAGATGAATTTAACTCGGATCTTCAACAGTTCTAAATTTTTGCAGCCCACGGAGGTCGAGCCGATTCGTTCGGTCGTTATGGAATCTCAGGAGGCTGTTATTGTGGCCTGGTACATCAAGCCAGGACAGAAAATTCCCGCACACATCCATCCTCGTGGGCAAGATACCTGGACAATCTTGTCTGGAAAAGGGGAGTATTATCTGGATCAAGCAGGGACTACAAAGCCCATTACTGCAAGGGATGTAGTAGTTGCTTATACTGGGTGTGTGCATGGAGTCTTCAATAGCGGTGATGATCCCTTGATTTTTATTTCAGTTGTGTCACCAGCCGATGCAGGATATCAACTTGCCTCCTTAGACAATGATTTGCCTTCGCATCCCTAGCCATTCCATCTGCCATAATTACATTCAGCATCGGGCAACTGTAAAGGTTAGGTGGAAATGAGTCATCAAGGCAATTTAGCGGTATGAAGGGGTTAATTCAATATCTTTATGAAATTAAGTTAGATAAGGCGATTCTCTGGTGCTATCTAATTTGGTATGTGGTAGTAGTCTATTTCTACTTTGATCCTTTACTCAAGATATGGATTAATGCAATGGGCATTAGTGCTGTCATCGGTACAGGTTTATTGCTGAGCGTTTCTTCTGCTTCCTCTGGCGAGATTAGAAGCAGAGATCATTGGCAAACCTTCAGGCTATATCTCATGCCCTTCTGCGTCTCAAGCTTCTCTACCTTGATTAAAGAGAAGGGATTTATTGTATTTATATCGCCAAAAATACAAGAAACCCTCGTATCAGTATTTTGTTGTAGCCTGTTTCTTTTATTGATTGCAGCAGTTAAATTTATTAAAAATAACCTCGACTAATCATGCCGTTGACCGGAACCGTTCGGATTTCGACTGCGCTCCGTTGCTCACAGCAAGCCTGACACTCGCCACCTAATACCCCTAAGCATCCCTACTTCTACCCCCTAAGCTGGATGAGCTAAGGACTCCCATTTAGCCATACTGCACTTACTTCCAGGGGAAAGTCCGAGCTGAAAATCATCGATCGGGACTTCCTGCACATCAATGCTTGCAGGCATTGGATACCGACTCCCTGATTGACTCTATGCGCTATCTGGCCTTAGCCACTGATTATGATGGAACGCTCGCAACAGAGGGACAAGTAGATCATGCTACCCTTGCCGCTTTAGAACGTCTGCGGGACTCTGGGCGTAGCTTAATTTTAGTCACAGGCCGACAGTTAGATGATTTACTGCAAGTCTTTCCCGACGCGGCTCGCTTTGATTGTGTGGTAGCTGAGAATGGAGCTTTACTTTACTGGCCTGGTCAACGGGAAGAGGAGATATTGGGCGATCGCCCACCCGATGTCTTTATCCAGCATCTGCAAGAGCGTCAGGTCGATCCCCTCTCGGTTGGGCAGGTAATTGTAGCCACCTGGGAACCCTATGAGACCACCGTGATCGAAGCCATCCGAGACCTAGGGTTAGAGCTGCAAGTGATTTTTAATAAGGGGGCTGTGATGGTGTTGCCCTCTGGTATTAACAAAGCGACTGGACTCAGTGCGGCGCTGAAGGCAATGAAGTTATCCCCCCACAATGTCGTGGGGATTGGGGATGCTGAGAATGATCACGCTTTTCTGAGCTTGTGCGAATGCTCTGTAGCAGTTGCTAACGCCCTGCCAATGCTGAAAGAGCGTGCCGATCTGACGACTCAGCAGTCCCGTGGGGCAGGGGTAATCGAAGTCATTGAGCGCGTGATTGCTTCGGACTTGGGTGAAATGGAGCCTCAACTCGTACGATACAAACTTCTGCTGGGAAAGCAAGAGGACGGAGAAGCTGTATGCCTCCAACCCTATGGGGAGAGTGTGCTTCTAGCGGGTTCCTCTGGCGGTGGTAAATCTACCTTGGCCACGAGTATTGTGGAGCGACTCATCGAGCAAAGTTATCAGTTCTGCTTGATTGATCCGGAAGGAGATTACGAGAACTTTGAGGGCGCAGTTGTGTTAGGGGATAATCAACGAGTTCCCCGCGTGGTTGAGATTTTAGAATTGCTCGATCAACCCAATCAAAATGTGATTGTGAACTTACTAGGCATTGGGTTGAAAGATCGTCCGGCATTCTTAGCTCAATTACTCCCTAGCCTCCAAGAATTGCGAATCCACACGGGTCGTCCCCACTGGATTGTGATTGATGAAGCCCACCACCTACTCCCGGCAAGCTGGGATCCTGCCTCGCTTACCCTTCCCCAACAATTTCAGGGAATGCTGATGATTACCGTGCATCCTGAGCAGTTGGCTCCGGTTGCCCTATCGTCCGTTACCACTATTCTGACTGTGGGGCAATCCCCAGGGGAACGCATTCAAGCTTTCTGTGAGATTGTGGGGCAATCTCCACCGACCCTTGTGCCTCAGGCCCTAGAAACTGGGGAAGCCTTTGCCTGGTTTAGACAACGAGATCTTGCCCCATTTCGCTTCCAAATTATTCCTCCGAGTGCCGAACGTCGTCGTCATGTCCGCAAGTACGCCGAAGGAAAACTGGGGGAAGATAAAAGCTTCTTCTTTCGAGGCCCCCAAGCAAAACTCAATCTCCGAGCCCAAAATTTAGTGCTGTTTTCCCAGTTGGTTGAAGGCGTCGATGATGAGACTTGGCTCTATCACCTCCACCGAAGCGACTACTCTCGCTGGTTTGCTAACGCGATTAAAGATGAAGATCTAGCCCATGAGGCCCAACAGATTGAGGAACTGACCCAAGTTTCTGCCGCAGAGACTCGTCGGTTGATTCAAGAAGCGATCGCCCAGCGCTATACCCTTCCCGCTTGATTCGCTCAATAATTTTAAGGGGTTGGCGGAAAAATGAAATGGCTACGATTCTAGAGAAGGAGCCAATAGTCGAACTCTCGTGGCTGCTAGCTCTCAAGATAAGGGCTCTCTCAAGTTCACATCGTGGGATATCGCCTAAAGAAGCTTGAGGGTGGGTTCCTCTGCTATCAGTAAAGCTTGGGCCGCTTCACTATTAAGGGGTTTCGAGAAGAAATAGCCCTGCCCGTGTTCGCATTGGAGTACCCGTAGTTGTGCTACTTGATCATGCACCTCAATTCCCTCAGCCACCACATCCATATCTAAACTATGGGCCAGCGTAATAATAGCTTGGATAATCTCAGCACTCTCACTATTGCGGCCTAAACGATTCACAAAAGAACGGTCAATTTTCAGCGTATCAATGGGAAAGCGATGCAAGTAATTTAATGAAGAGTAGCCAATGCCAAAATCATCCATACAAATCTGAATATTGCGATTTTTCAATTGCAAAAGTAGGTTAATGGCAGTTTCTGCATCATCCATAATGGCGCTTTCAGTAATTTCCAACTTCAAGCTGCTAGGGTTAATTCCAGTTTCTTCAAGGACTCTATCGATATAGCTGATCAAGTCAGGTTGCGAAAACTGTTTACTGGAGAGATTTACACTAATACTGAGTGGGGGATGATTCAGAAACTGCGTTTGCCAGAGGCAAAGCTGATGACAGGCTTCCCATAAAGCCCAGTGATCAATGGGAATAATCAGCCCCGTCTCTTCTGCCATTGGGATAAACTGTTGGGGATAGACTAAACCTTGGCTTGGATGTTGCCAGCGTACCAGAGCTTCAAAGCCGACAATTCTCTGAGTGGCTAGCGCCATGATGGGCTGATAATGCAGATGCAACTGCTGAGTAGGCTGCCCACTAGTGGGGCAATCCAACGGGTTCTGCGTTCTAAAAATTGCTCGTCGCAGATCCGTTTCTAACTGTAAAAGCTGCACTGCCTTGGTATGCATAATCGTATCAAACACCTCATACCGGGCTTTACCAAGCGCTTTAGCGCGGTACATGGCAATATCGGCATCCCGTAGCAATTCTTCCGGTTTTTTATAGCCTGAATCACTGAGTGCAATCCCCACACTGGCTGTGATGAAGAGTTCTCGTCCTGCCAAAGCCAAGGGTGATTTTAGTTCCCGTTGAATGCGATTAGCTGTCGCGATCGCCTGATTGATATCTTCAATATCCTCCAGCAAGATCACAAACTCATCCCCTCCGAGCCGTGCCACTGTATCACTAGGACTGGTGCAAGTTTCCAGCCTGCGGGCGATCGCTACCAAGAGTTGATCGCCCACCAAGTGGCCCACACTGTCATTAACCACCTTAAATCGGTCTAGATCTAGGAACAACACCGCAAACTGACTACCATGCTGTTGCGTTCGCAGCATGGCATGGTGGAGACGATCCATCAACAAAGCGCGATTATGTAGCCCCGTCAGTCCATCATGCAGGGCATCATATTCTAATTGCTGAGCTTGCTCCCGTAACTGCGCCTCTGAGCGTTTCAGTTCCTCTTCCTTTTGCTTGCGATCTGTAATATCTAGAACGGTGCCAAACAGACGCACCGCTTTACCATCCGCATCCAAGGTGGGTTGCCCTTTAGCTGACACATGGCGAATTGACCCATCTGGGCGGACAATCCGATAGTCAAATTCATAGGGTTTCCCCTCATGAAGGGCTTCCTCAAAGGCTCGTTGAATGGCCTCTAAGTCATCTGAATGAATTTTTTG
>JAYKHH010000208.1:0-6201 GCA_035285265.1 Leptolyngbyaceae cyanobacterium
TTGCGTTAGTTAAGCTTCACCTTGCGATCGCCCCAACAGGGTTGGACAGGATGCCCCACCGCCCTTAGTTTAGTCTTTCTAGCGCGTTATGGTCACGGCCCTAGGCATCTTCACACCAGAATGATACTGACCGCTAAAATCGGGGTGGGCTTTATTGGATGTTAGCAATCCGAAACCCCATCTGGCACTCGTACTGTTCAACTTGCTGATCATTCAGTTTATGAATAGCTTGACCACACCGCAGTCGCCCCTGATCCCAACGGGGTTGTCCCGATTGACTGGCAAACAAACAGGTTTGGCAAACCTGCTGAGGGGAAAGTAGCTGCTCATTCATGACGATGACTAACATAAATTCATAACCTCCCAGGAGTCCCCGAATCCCGTTATTTCCATTTTAAGCGGTTGCCTCAAGACGATTGGTAACGTTCTACACAGCTTAATGGTTAGCCAGATCACCTTTTCATAGCACACCTGTCCCACTGTGAAGGATGTCTTTAGGTTTTGTAACGAGGCTTTCCGAGTTATGATCGTTGACTCAAGCAAGCTTTACCTGTTTCGAGTTCCTGTTTGGACTCCTAATAGCGGTTGTCCCAGGAGTAAGCTAGCAATATCCTGTAGGGGCTTGGTATTGCTAAGCCCCTACGTGACGGTGTGGCTGTTCAGCTCTTTTCTTCAACGCCATTCTTCTCTAGAGGTTTGATTTTGTGACTCAGACTAACTTAGATTTTCTAGCTCAAACGGATGCAGCCGTAGCCGATTTAATTCAACGGGAATTACAACGTCAACGGGATCACCTAGAGTTAATTGCCAGTGAAAATTTCACCTCTGCGGCTGTGCTGGCAGCTCAAGGTTCTGTGTTGACTAACAAGTATGCGGAAGGCTTGCCCCAAAAGCGTTACTACGGCGGATGTGAGTTTGTAGACCAAGTGGAACAATTGGCCATCGATCGCGCCAAACAATTGTTTGGGGCTGCCCATGCCAACGTTCAACCCCACTCTGGAGCACAAGCAAATTTTGCGGTCTTCCTCACCCTCCTAGAGCCAGGAGACACGATTATGGGGATGGATTTATCCCATGGGGGGCATCTTACCCATGGCTCGCCTGTGAATGTGTCGGGTAAGTGGTTTAAGGTGTGCCACTATGGGGTCAGTCCGACGACCGAGCAACTGGACTATGACCAGATTCGGGAATTGGCCTTACAGCACCGGCCCAAGTTGCTCATCTGCGGCTATTCTGCCTATCCACGAGTGATTGAGTTTGATAAGTTCCGGGCGATCGCCGATGAAATTGGGGCGTATCTTTTAGCTGACATTGCTCATATTGCCGGACTAGTGGCGACAGGACATCATCCCAGCCCTTTGTCTTACTGTGATGTAGTGACTACCACGACCCATAAGACGCTCCGAGGCCCGAGAGGTGGGTTGATCCTAACTCGTGACGCAGAACTAGGTAAGAAGCTCGATAAGTCAGTGTTTCCGGGTACACAAGGCGGGCCTTTAGAGCATGTAATTGCGGGGAAAGCCGTTGCCTTTGGTGAAGCCTTGAAGCCAGAGTTTAAAACCTATGCTGCCCAAGTGATTGCCAATGCCCAAGCCATGGCTGCTCAACTCCAACAGCGGGGCTGCAAGATCGTCTCCGGTGGCACGGACAATCATTTAATGCTGGTTGATTTACGCTCCGTGGGCATGACGGGCAAACGAGCGGATCAGTTGGTCAGTGGTGTGAATATTACCGCCAACAAAAATACGGTTCCCTTTGATCCAGAGTCGCCCTTTGTGACCAGCGGTCTGCGTTTGGGATCACCGGCCATGACCACTCGTGGCATGGGAACCCTCGAATTTACAGAAATTGCTGACATTATTAGCGATCGCCTCCTCTATCCTGAAGATGAATCTGTAGCCCAGGATTGCCGTCGGCGCGTAGCCCAGTTGTGTGAGCGTTTCCCCTTATATCCTCATTTGGCAATTCCAGTCCCCGCCTTAGTTTAGTTTTTCTCTGTTTCATATTCAGAGACCACCTAAATTTCGGGAAAGTCCCCAGAAGGATTTGAATCCAAAATAGGCTTGGATAGCCGAGTCTATGCTCTGGATTTAAATTCTTCTGGCCCCGTTCGGCTCCCGGCTTAGGCTGACCCTGAGAAGTTCCGTACAGTGCCCTTGAGTTAAGTAAGTACTACTCACTTGGTTAGATAAATCTATTTTCTTAACTACTAACTGTCTGAAAAAGTAGTAAATCGTAGTAGACTCTGCCTGAGCCTCCTTTGTCCAACTCCTACTAATTTTCGGATGACTTACCAGCTTTATCATCTGGTCGCTTTTTTAGTCTCTGCCCTGGTTGTCCTCTGTAGTACACCCATTGTTAAAAAAATTGGGCTTAAAAGTGGACGAGTAGACCTTCCGGGTGGGCGTAAAGTTCATCAACGCCCAATGGTGCGGTTGGGTGGCGTGTCTATATTTTTAGGTACTTTGATTGCCTTACTGATTATTTGGTGGGCGGGAGGATTTGGTATTCTACCTCCAAATAAAGAATATGAAGTTTGGGGGGTCACCCTGGGAGGATTAGCTTTCTTCCTGATTGGTTTAGCGGATGATTTGTTTAGTTTACCTGCTCTCGTTCGACTGCTCATGCAATCTGTCGTTGCAGGGATCGCCTGGACAGTGGGGGTACAGATTGATTTCCTAACCATTCCCTTTGAGGGGTTGGTGCAGTTACAAGACTGGTTGAGTTTACCCATCACTGTCATCTGGCTGGTAGGTATGGCCAATGCGATTAACTGGATTGATGGATTAGATGGCCTCGCAGCCGGAGTCTCTGGCATTGCTGCTGTGATTATGCTGGTGACTAGTTTGTTTATGGAACAACCCGCAGCTGCGTTAATTGCAGCGGCTGTGGCTGGGGGAGCCTTAGGATTTCTGCGTTATAACTTTAACCCTGCTCAGATCTTCATGGGAGATGGCGGTGCTTATTTCATGGGGTTTACCTTAGCTGGCATTGGCATCATTGGTTTGGTGAAAAGCGTAACGACCGTTGCTGTAGTTCTACCCTTCTTAATTCTGGCAGTTCCAATTTTGGATATGTCAGTGGTGATTTTAGACCGCCTGCGGAATGGTAAGTCTCCCTTTATTGCTGACAAACGGCATTTACATCATCGATTGTTACAGGCAGGGCTTTCCCATCGATTCACCGTGCTGTTTATTTACTCTTTGACCCTATGGGTGGGTAGTTTAGCCCTTGCCTTTTCTGGAATGCCCAGCGGTGTTGGGTTTGCGATCGGTGCCACCCTATTATTAGGCTATACCAGTTGGCAAGTGAGGAAGCAGGCTCGCTCTTAGTGCCTCAATCATGGCGTTTAACCTGTATCAACTTTCACCTAATTTGTGAGAGCATCATATTTCATACTTGAAATTCAAAGTCTTATTCTAAAAACCTGATTCTATGAGTGTGAGTGCTGAGATCATCTGTGTGGGTACGGAACTGCTACTCGGAGATATTCAGAATACCAATGCTCAGTTTTTAGCGCAGCAATTGGCTCAGCTAGGTATTCCCCACTACTATCAAACCGTGGTAGGGGACAATACGCCTAGGCTGAAGAAAGTGGTGGCGATCGCCTGTGAGCGATCGCGGCTCCTAATTTTCACAGGGGGACTGGGCCCCACCCCCGATGATCTAACAACCGAGACTTTGGCTGACTTCTTTGACGTACCCTTGGTAGAACGGCCAGAAGTTTTAGCAGATATGGCTCGTAAGTATGCTCAACGGGGTCGAGAAATGACCCCTAGTAATCGGAAGCAAGCCTTACTTCCAGAGGGGGCAGAGATTTTGCCGAATCCCGTAGGCACTGCTCCTGGCATTATTTGGCAACCGCGCCCTGGCCTAACCATTCTGACCTTTCCAGGGGTGCCGAGCGAAATGCAAGTAATGTGGCAGGAAACCGCTATCCCCTATTTAAGGCAACAGGGTTGGGGACAAGAAATTATCTACAGCCGGACGCTGAAGTTTTGGGGCATTGCTGAGTCGGCTTTGGCAGAGAAGGTAGCACCGTTCCTGGAAATGCAAAACCCTACGGTTGCCCCCTATGCGAATCATGGGGAAGTAAAGCTGAGGATTTCTGCTCGTGCTGCTTCCCAACCCCTTGCCCTGCAACTGATAGAACCGATTGAGCAACAACTCCGTCAACAAGCTGGTTTTGATTGTTATGGGGCAGATGATGACACCTTGGCCTCAGGGGTTGGCGAACTATTGCAGGCAACTCAGGCAACCTTAGGGGTGGCCGAGTCCTGTACGGGTGGTACCTTAGCTCAGATGTTAACCAGTGTGGCAGGTAGTTCTAATTACTTCGTTGGTGGAGTTATTTCCTATGCCAATTCTGTCAAAATTGCCCTCCTCAATGTCAATGCAGAGGATTTAGCGAACCAGGGTGCGGTTAGCGAAATCGTCGCTAAACAGATGGCATTGGGTGTGCGATCGCAGTTGGGGACGACGTGGGGGCTCAGTATTACAGGCATTGCAGGGCCAGGAGGGGGAACTCCCTCGAAGCCAGTTGGTTTGGTCTATATTGGCTTGGCAGGCCCTAACAATTTCATCGTTAGTTTTGAGCATCGCTTTGGCTCTTTACGAACCCGTGCCTGGATTCAACGGCTGAGTGCTTGCTATGCCCTAGATTCTCTACGGCGACAATTATTAACATCTTCTTTAATAAACTAGCCATCTACTTGATCATTTGCCAGCATTAGTTATGATGAGTTTAAGACACAAAAATTTTTATTTGCCTAGTTTCACGATTTCCCAGTGAAAACAATACAGGCTACCCAAAAGGAGCTATTTGTTGAATGGACTTTATTGAAAAGGTGCTGGAAAGAATTAAAGAGTGGGCTCGCAAGCTGATCGAACTGCTAGCGGGGCCAGAGGGTCAACCTGAACTTGAACCAATCCCAGTGCCAGTCAATGATCGCAATCGTTGTTCTTGATTGATTGCTTGAGTCATTCTCTGCCATTGCTGAGTATTTTGGTGCTTCATGGGCCAAACCTTAACCTCCTGGGTCAGCGAGAGCCAGGAGTTTATGGCTCTACTACCCTGAGCGAAATTAATGCGTCTTTAGAGCAACTTGGACAGACGCTTCAGATCCAAATTTCCATCCTTCAGTCTAATCATGAAGGGGTTTTGATAGATGCTATTCATTCAGCATTTGGGCAGCACCAAGGTATTTTAATTAATCCTGCGGCCTATACCCACACGAGTGTAGCTTTGCGGGATGCGATCGCATCTGTTGCCATTCCCACGGTAGAAGTACACCTCAGCAATATCTATCAACGGGAAGCTTTTAGACATCATTCTTTTATTGCTCCCGTCGCGATCGGTCAGGTGAGCGGCTTTGGGGCAGAGAGTTATCGCTTAGGTCTGCAAGCGCTCGTCAATTATCTAAGGAAGCCCCTCTCAAACAATTGACTGCTGTAGGGACAAGCCTCTATCTTCAACTTAGCTCTGCACCTTTATTAGTAGTCTTGGGCGTGAATCTGCCCACGATCCCTCAAAGGGATTAGTTGTTGATTGCAACGTGCTCCATTCCTCAAGGAGTCTCCTTCTCCTCAAGACGTTGGGCAATTTGATCAACTTTGTTGTTGATAGTTTCGATTGGGCGGGTCATTTCATTAAGCCGACGAAATAAGGTCGGTCGCTCCTCATCCAGGCTTACAAGCATATTGATTAGCCCTAAACTGGCCTGCCTTAGCTCCTCACGTTCTTGCTCTGCCCGTTCTTGTCGCTCCAGCCGCTCCAGCCGCTCAGCTACTAGGGCTTCACTCAATGCCTGGATTGATCGCGCACTGCTCTCCAGTAAGGCTTCTATTCGGTCTAACCGGCTCGGTTCACTGTTCATAGGGTCTCCCTATATTTGTCAAAACTTACATACCAACATAGCCAGAGATCGCACTCTTCAAGTGCAACCACTGCAGCAATTCCAAATTCAAAATTTGATGGTTCTGAAACCCTTACGACAATTGGGGTTTATGATTTTTGACATTTTAGCTGATTGCTGCAATAGCGCAAAATCGTTCTGAATTTGAAATTGCTGCAACCACTGGCTATTCTCAAGACTTGGACGCTAACTAGTCTTTGCTGCTGGTCACGGCTGCAAAGATGACCGCGAACACCGCGATCGCTGCGGCAATCACCCACCAGTTTCGGAGGAACGACCACCGAAA
>JAYKHH010000209.1:0-7459 GCA_035285265.1 Leptolyngbyaceae cyanobacterium
CACCGGTCAGACCGATTTTAGTGAGCAACATAAAGACGATGATCTGACAAATTGCCTCTGGAATTACCAATTGGCTACCAAGAGCAGCAATGACCATACCCCCAATCAGAAAGCTGAGTGTTGGGGATTGCAACTGCTTAACGAAGTCCATTAAAAACACGGACAAAAAATCCACGAATACCTCCTTGTGTCTCCTCTGATGAGGAGTATCGCAACAATGGACTAAATGAATGGCAAATCCAACTAACTAGAAGCAACCTATTTCATGGACATAGATAAAAACCGGTTGTGTAATGGCATCTAGGATGGGCGATCGCGCACTCAAAGAAGTCTCAACAACAGACTGCTGAGCGACTTCAAGCGCTGAAAAACTAGATGGTAATAGTTAAATAATTTGGATGTTTTTAACTGTACGCTACTATGAGTAAGATTACCTGTTGAGTGAACAAGAAAAAAGTTCTAGTCTGCATAGAGATTTTTCTATGGTTTTTAGATCACTGGCACCGCGAAGCCAGCGATCGGGATAACAGCCCAACAAGTCGTTGCAGCAGTGGAATCAAGGTTATTGTCAGAAATTATTAAGTCACTAGTAGACTGCGGCGGCAATTAACCGACCGTTGGTGGTGGCATGGCACTGCCATGTCCTGAGAGTTTCCACCAACCGAGCCAATAACTTTTTGTAGCGCTCATGCTTGTGAGACAAAATCATGAGTTCTACTACCCCGTGCCTGTAGGTAGTGCGAATCAGGCGATCGCCCAATAAATTCAGTAGCGTTTCGTAGCCATCCCAGTCCAGATCATAGAGGGAAGGAATTGCGGCTACTAGAAAACCGATCATGGGACAATGACAGGGTTCGCATCAAAGCGGTGAAGTAGCTAAGTATCGCTTCCATTGACCCAGTATTAATCTTTACGGTAAAAGCTAGATTCACGATTCAACGTTGGGCGATCGCTCAATTATTGGATGTCCTCAATTTGTTTTAGCTCTAAGCCTTGCTCAAAGATTTGATCAATTGGGAGCATCTGACCATCACTCGTCATGAATTTATGATCTTTAGTGGCCCGAATCACTGAGCCATCTTCCAAGCCATACTCAAAAACTTCTTGCTGCCCACGCTGATGCCATTGAGCGATCGCTTGTGTGTATACATGCCCCTTAGCATCAACGCTATACACATTACAGTTGATTTCTTGCTCAACTATTTTACCAATGGGCAGCCAGCCATATTCGACGGTTAATATTTCTGTGTCTGAGCTGAGACAATACTCGGCAAAGAGCACCATTTGATCAAAGAGTTCTTCGGCAACCTTGGGTTTCACCCCATTTTTGGCAGAGCCATCTACAAAGGTTTCCCGGTGCTTCTGCATCTCACTGGCCTTCTTCTTCCCCATAGCCCGACGTAGCAGATCGGCCTGACCGAGGGAATAGCCGCCCATATCCTGAGCAATCTTCATGATTTGCTCTTGATAGACCATGATTCCGTAGGTTTCATTCAGAATGGGTTCTAGGATCGGGTGCTGATATTCAATTTGTTCTCGACCATGTTTACGGTTGATAAATTTGGGAATCAGACCTGCATCGAGGGGGCCAGGTCGGTAGAGGGCCAAAATTGAAGAAATATCTTCGACATTGGAAGGCTTAAGATCTCGGACAATCTGACGCATTCCAGAAGATTCCAATTGAAAGATACCTTCTAGTTCACCTCTGGCTAGGAGTTGATAGGTGTTTGGTTCGTTGAGGGGAAGCCGATCTAGATCGATAGTTAAATTTTGGGATTGTTGGAGTAAGTCCAAGGACTTCTGGATCATGGTCAGGTTTTTGAGCCCCAGAAAGTCCATTTTTAGGAGACCGAGGGCTTCAATATCCTCCATGTAGTATTGGGTAATCACGGCTCCGTCATTATTGCGTTGGAGCGGCACAATTTCATCGAGGGGTTCCGCAGAAATGACCACTCCCGCAGCATGAACTCCGTAGGTTTTGTTCGTCCCTTCGATGCGGATCGCCATATCTATCCAATGCTTGACCTGGGGATCTTTATCGTATTTTTCCTTGAATTCTGGGGTCGGGGTTTCATCGGAAATCATGACCTTGAGCTTGGTCGGTTTTCCCCGTGACACGGGAATCATTTTCGCCATCCGATCCGAGTCGCCGTAGGGGATATCTAGCACCCTTGCTGTATCTTTCAATACGGCCTTAGAGGTCATGCGGTTGAAGGTGATAATCTGGGCCACCCGATCTTCTCCATATTTCTGGGTGACATAGTCAATCACCTGCTCTCGCTTATCAATGCAGAAGTCTGTGTCAATATCAGGCATGGACTTGCGTTCTGGGTTCAAGAATCGCTCAAACAGCAGTCCATGATGTACGGGGTCAATGTTCGTGATGCCGAGGGCATAGGCAACCAAGGAACCTGCTGCGGAGCCTCTACCGGGGCCAACGGGAATGTTGTTGTCTCTGGCGTACTTGATGTAGTCCCACACCACTAAGAAGTAAGTGGAGAAACCCATCTTTTGCATCATTTTTAGCTCGTACTCTAGGCGATCGCGATACACCTGACTCACCTCTGACTGAGACTGAGTATTGAGCCGTTGTAGTAATCCCTCCCAGGAAATTTGTTCTAGATAGGTTTCGGCAGTATGACCGGGTGGAATGGGATAGTTGGGAATCCGAGGTTCACCCAGAATGTTGTAAGGTTCAATTTTGTCAGCGACTTCTAGGGTGGTGGCGATCGCCTCTGCAATCACCTCATCGGGCAGGTGATCTCGAAATAGATGCGCCATCTCCTCTGCGGACTTAAGATATTCTGTGCCGCTATAGCGCAACCGCTTATCTTCAACAATTAATTTGCCCGTTTGAATACAGAGCAGGGCATCATGGGCTTCTACGTCGAAGCAGGAAATAAAGTGAGAGTCATTGGTGGCAACAAACTTAATCCCTAGCTCACGGGCAATTTTAACGATTTCCACATTGACGATCCGATCCTCCTTGGAACCGTGATCTTGGATTTCCAGATAAAAGTCATCACCAAATAAATCTTTGTACCACTGCGCTACCTGACGGGCAACTTCTGGCTTGTTCTGTAAAATAGCTTGGGGAATTTCACCGCCCAGACAAGCACTCGTGACAATTAAATCTTGGTGGTATTGGGCTAAAACTTCCTTGTTAATGCAGGGACGAGCAAAAATGCCTTTACCCTGAAATCCTTTCAGGTGGGAAATCGTGGTTAGCTTCACCAAGTTTTTATAGCCTTGGGTATTTTTTGCTAGGACGACTTGATGATATTTCCGCCTGCCTCGCTCCTGCTTTTCGATATCGCCGTTGAGAATATACATCTCATTGCCAATGATCGGCTTGATGGTTTTGCCTCGGCAGACCTTGAGCAGTTCAATGGCTCCGTACATCACACCATGGTCGGTGAGGGCGATCGCGGGCATTCCCAAATTCACAGCTTGATCCACGAGTTCTGGTAGCTGACTCGCCCCATCTAGCAGGCTGTAGTCACTATGAATATGGAGACCCACAAAGGACATAGACTTCTCAAACCCTAGGTGAAGGATAGAGATTAGATTAGCCGATCGCAGTCTCGATAGCTAGGAACATCGCTAGAAACCTAGCTAGAAAAGCCTCCTACGCAGATCCACCCATCTACCGCACCCAGAATGTAGCAACTCCCGTCTATCAGAACGGATTGGCAGCAGATTGAGAAATATGCAGTTTCAATCGTTTTACCCGCTTGACAGTTTATAAGTAGAGAGGTAGGGCTGTGACCTATCCTATGCCTAATCATTCTCTACCTCCCTCGGTGCATGAGCCAGTTAGGATTATCCCTGACCGCGATCAGATTCAGATTGCCTTGGCGATCGCCAATGCCGTTGCACTCAAATCCCTGTTAACCAATTGTGTTCCTGCAATTTCCCAGCCTCACTTAATTGGAGAGATTTCCGCAGAGATTGGGATTCCCACCCCAAGTCACCAGATCGTGGATGGGATTTTGCACTTTGAGTCTATTCAATGTATTTTGAGAAATTCTCACCAGGAAGTAGGCTATTCCTCCCATCCTGAGGAGCGTCTTGACCACAAGGAGTCGGCAAGGCTCACCCAATGTGCCTCTGAAACCTATACCCTGGCTCAGAACCTTTCCTTAGCTCTGACCGTATCTCTTCTGGCTAGTGCGGGTTGGTGTCCCCAACAGGTACAAACTATTTTGCATTTATCTGCCGATGCTCGCCATAAGTCTTGGTGGTATGCCTTGGATGCCAACGATCAGTTCACCGTGCCTTTTCTGCGATTGACTCGAACGCTACGTTACCCAGATGGCACCTTTACGATTCAGTACAAAGATTATTTTGAGCAGGATAAACCGGTCTGTTTCAGAAGTATCCCCAAAAAAGTAGCGGTAAAAGCCAAGCTTGACGATCAGCCCTTTGGAGAGGTCCTTAGACAAGTGCATGAGATCCGGGAAGCCCTGCAGATTCCTCAGGTGATCTTGATTTGTAATGCTTTGTCTGAACTGGAATCCCAGGCTTTCATCAATCAGGGCATCAGCATTTATGCCACAGAATCCTTAGCACTGCCTTTACAATCCGACTGTAGTATTTGTGTTCGGAGAGCCTGTCCCATGAATGCCCAAGAAGATTCTCCGGTTGCGATGTGCCACGGATTTTTACCTGCATGAGCTGGTAAATTGCTCTTCTCCAGGTGTTGTTATCGCCCCCGTAACGATTATCAATCCCCCCATCCCAGCGTCAAACGGGTTCAAGAATCGTTAGAATGATGGAGAGATTTGAGTGTTTTAGTTTACTATCACTCGGCTAAATTCGCTTCAATGTTCCGCTTCATCCTTCTGTTCCATCAAAAACTTGCTAAACTTGCAGATTAAATTCACTCAACCTATTCGGTGCTCAGCGATCGCTAGTCAGCAGGTAGCCCATGCCTAAACCCGACGCGCGTTTTACAAAAGATCTGCAAATCTCTGCAGGCTCAAGGCAATCCTTCAGCAAGAATTTCAAAAAGCAACCAGAGATTGTACCATTGCTGTCAGGGTGGCAGGGATTGATGAGTACTCAGACAACCTATCCGTTCAGGAGAAATATCACATGTTACACCGCAAGATCTATCAGCTCTGTAATGATGGTCGCGAGGTCTGGATTTTCTTGCGGGACCAGCAGCGATGGATTGAACGGGCACGGATTCTCGATATCGAGGGCGACCTCGTAACTCTCCGCTACGAAACTGAGGAGGAAGACGAAACCTGCTCCTGGGAAGAAATGGTTCGTTTAGAAAGTATTGGTGCGGTCACCCAGAAATTAGCAACGGTGCCTAGAGGGGATGTAGAACCTCTCGTCTCTGATGAATGTCCTGAGGCTGAGCAAATCCGCCAGCGTCCCACAGAATCTAATCCTGAGAAGGGCGATTCTAATAAGTAACCAAAAGTCTGTTCAAAAAATTGCCTGAAAAAATCGCTGGAGTGGTTGAATATTTTTCCCACTCCAGCGATTTTTTTATTTTTAATAATAGAGGCGCAAAGCTTGCGCCCTCTGCGGCGATATAACGGAGGGCGCAAGCTTTGCGCCCCTCTACAGCGGTATGATTTTGGAGCGCTCTCCTAAAGCTGCTTAACGCCAGAAACAAGCTGGGTTACCACATCACGGGCACCGCCAAAGAGCATCATGGTCTTGTCTTTGTAGAACAGTTCATTATCAACGCCTGAAAAGCCTGCATTCATCCCGCGCTTGATGACGATGGTGTGCTGGGCTTTATCCACTTCCAGAATAGGCATCCCGTAAATGGGGCTATTAGTATCGTGACGGGCCGCCGGATTCACCACGTCATTAGCGCCAATCACTAAAGCTACATCCGTCCGCTCTAGCTCAGGGTTAATATCGTCCATGTCGTAGAGTTGGGGGTAGGGTACATTGGCCTCAGCCAACAGCACATTCATATGCCCCGGCATCCGACCGGCCACGGGGTGAATGGCGTATTTGACATCGACACCGAGCCTTTCTAACTGATCGGCTAGTTCACGGACACTATGTTGAGCCTGAGCCACCGCCATCCCATAGCCTGGAACAATGACGACGGAACGGGCATAACCCAGCATCATCGCCCCTTCTTCTGTATCGATCTGGCGCACAGTTTTATCCGTTGCCTGGGTCGCTCCGGTTCCACTGCTGGCACCAGAGGCTCCTTTCGTGAAGGCACTGAAGAGAACATTCGTCAAAGAGCGGTTCATGGCTTTGCACATGATCTGAGTCAGGATGATCCCAGATGCCCCGACCAGAGCACCAGAGATAATCAACATATTGTTCATCAATACAAAGCCTGCAGCACTGGCTGCCAAACCAGAAAAGGAGTTGAGGAGTGAAATGACCACGGGCATATCACCGCCACCAATGGGCATGACAAACAGCAAGCCAAAGACTAAGGAAATTCCTACTAAAACCAGAAAGATGACGGGATCTTTCGGCGAACCAATGAGATAGATACTTCCGACCAAAAAGGCGATCGCAATGCCAAAATTAATCGGTCGTTGCAACGGGAAGATCGTGGGTGCGCCACTGATTAGTTCTTGAAGTTTAGCAAAGGCTAGCAAGCTCCCCGTTAGGGTGACCCCACCGATCAGCACACTTAAAATCATGGTGATGGTGCTATCCAGTCCCACGGTTTCGGAACTGCCCAGCAACCGCCAAAATTCAGCAACGGCAATTAGGGTAGAAGCGCCGCCGCCCAAACCATTCAGAAGCCCAACCATTTGGGGCATAGCGGTCATCTCTACTTTCTGAGCCATGATCGTGCCCAACAGGGAGCCAATCAGGATGCCCACCAAAATCATTTGGTAGTTGAGGACGGATTGATCCAGAAGCGTGGCGGCGATCGCAATCAGCATCCCAACGGCAGCGAGGACGTTACCGCGACGGGCTGTTGCCGGAGAACCCAGTTCTTTTAAACCCAAAATGAATAGGGACGCGGCAATCAAATAACTCAACTGAATACCCGTAGGTAGAAATTCGCTCATGCCTTCACTTCCTTCTTCTTAAACATTTGCAACATGCGATCGGTGACTAGAAATCCACCTACGACGTTAATCGTCGCCAGAATGATCGCAATCAAACCCAAAATGACGGTGATGCTCCAGCCTTGGGCTCCAGAGACCAAGAGTGCGCCAATAACCGCGATTCCAGAGATGGCATTAGAGCCAGACATCAAGGGTGTATGTAGGGTTGGGGGCACTTTATTAATCACCTCAAACCCAACAAAGGATGCTAGGACAAACACGACCAAACCTGTAACTAATCCTTCTGACATATTTAAATTCCTAATTGATCCCCAGAACAGTAAACCTTAGAAGCTGTTTAGAAAGTGGTCGGCTGTGATCTTAAGCCCCGTTTGATCCCCCTTAATCCCCCTTAAAAAGGGGGACTTTCGATCCAGTGCCCCCCTTTTTAAGGGGGGTAGGGG
>JAYKHH010000210.1:0-3310 GCA_035285265.1 Leptolyngbyaceae cyanobacterium
GAGAAATAGCCTTAAGGATTATCCGAACTTGCGGGGAGATGGGGATCGCGACCGTCGCTGTCCATTCAACCGTCGATCGCCAAGCCCTGCATGTGCAACTGGCCGATGAGGCTGTGTGCATTGGTGAGCCGCCAAGTAGTAAGAGCTATCTGAATATTCCAAATATCATCGCTGCTGCCTTGACGCGCAATGCCACAGCCATTCATCCCGGCTATGGCTTTTTAGCTGAGAATGCCCGATTTGCGGAAATCTGTGCGGATCACCAGATTGCTTTTATTGGCCCCTCCCCCGAATCCATCCGATCTATGGGGGATAAATCTACGGCTAAGGAGACAGCCCAGCGAGCTGGGGTACCAACGGTACCCGGTAGTGATGGATTGCTGACCGATGATCAAGAAGCGTTGGAAATCGCTGCACAAATCGGCTACCCAGTCATGATCAAAGCCACGGCTGGGGGCGGAGGGCGTGGTATGCGTCTGGTACGAGAGGAAGGAGAATTAACCAAACTCTTTATGGCCGCCCAAGGCGAAGCGGAAGCAGCCTTTGGGAATCCCGGCCTTTACATCGAAAAATTTATTGAACGACCTCGCCATATTGAGTTTCAAATCCTGGCAGATAGCCACGGCAACGTAATTCACCTGGGTGAGCGGGACTGCTCCATTCAGCGTCGGCATCAGAAACTTTTGGAAGAAGCCCCTAGCCCTGCTCTCAGCTCGGAACTGCGACAAAAGATGGGAGATGCGGCAGTTATGGTTGCCAAGTCGATTCGTTATGTCGGTGCGGGCACCGTTGAGTTTTTGCTCGATCAGTCTGGCAGTTTCTACTTCATGGAAATGAACACCCGGATTCAAGTAGAGCACCCTGTAACCGAAATGATTACAGGACTGGATCTCATTGAAGAGCAGATCCGCATTGCCCAGGGTGAAAAGCTGCGATGGACTCAAAAGCAAGTAGTTTTCCAGGGACATGCGATCGAGTGTCGGATCAATGCCGAAGATCCTGACTACAACTTTCGACCCCATCCAGGGCGAATCAATGGGTACTTACCACCGGGAGGGCCTGGTGTTCGCATGGATTCCCATGTCTACACCGACTATGAGATTCCGCCCTACTATGACTCTTTAATTGGCAAATTAATTGTCTGGGGTCCCGATCGCAACTCAGCCATTAAACGCATGAAACGCGCTTTACGGGAATGTGCGATTACAGGGCTACCGACTACGATTGGTTTTCACCAAAAAATTCTAGAGACCCCGGAGTTTTTAAAGGGTGAGGTTTACACCAATTTCGTCGAAAAGATCATGCAGCCCAAGTAGCGATCGCCCCAGCAATGGATAGGTGCAAGGTATGGCAGGAAATATTAGGAGAAGGTCTCTAGGGGCTTTGCCCAGACCCTGGGTGTGGAGTACTCGCTTCTCACTCAGAATCTCCTAGGGCTCTACGCCCCTATCAATCAACCTGGGGCATCATTGAATTCACGATCCTACGGTTTAAAATACAGAGCGGACTTGTATAGCACTTGTTCTTGGTGGGTTTGGAGCGTGCAATCAGAGCGGGGATAGGCCACACAAGTAACCGTGTATCCAGCTTCCAGTTCTGACGACCGGAGAAATTTTTGTTCACTCTGGTCTACCACTCCACTCACCAGTTTGGCCACACAGGCAGAGCACTCTCCTTGGCGGCAGCCATCCGGCAGTCGAATTCCAGCCGCATCAGCCATGTCAAGGATATATTGATCGTCGGGTACTGAAATAGTGCGATCAAGGGAAATTGCAGCATTGATCAAGCGGACTTGATACACAGTCATCTTGCCTTCCTGTTCAGAGTTACGTTGAACTTCTCTAAAATCTAAGAATAGGTCGCCTAGACTCCCATGATTGTGAGACAGGATTTCTACCCTTCGGGAACCTGATCGGCAGCAATACCAATGGTCACCCTGCTTCATCCTAAGGAAGCAGTACTTCAAAACTATCTGTTACTGGAAAAAATGATTTTGGGGCTGTTCAGCATCTTCCTTAGGGTGTAGATTTAAGCTAGAGTACTGTAATATTTGTACATACTCCTATTTTTGCTCATTATTCTGCTCATTAATTTAGTTGAACTTTAATTCTTGAAAAAGTCCAGGCAGTCCATGTATGGATGAAAGACTGCAAAAAGTCATTGCTCATTGGGGCATCGCTTCTCGCCGTCAGGCAGAACAACTGATCTTAGAGGGGCGGGTGCGACTGAATGGTGCGATCGCCTCCCTAGGGCAAAAGGCGAACCCAGAGCTAGACCAGATTGAGGTAGATGGAGTTCTGGTAGAACCCATAAATCGTCCCCAGTTTATCTACCTATTACTCCATAAGCCTCAAGGTGTCGTGTCAACTTGTCAAGATCCTCAACACCGAACTACTGTTCTTGATTTACTGCCTGCTGAGTGGCAATCAGGTCAAGGGATTCACCCTGTGGGACGACTTGATGCTGACTCAACGGGTGCCTTGCTACTCACGAACGATGGGGCTTTAACAGCTCGTCTGACCCATCCTCGTTATCACATTCCTAAGACCTATCAAGTTTGGGTACAAGGTCATCCCCCTCACTCTGTTCTAAAGCATTGGCAACAGGGCATTCTATTGGATGATAGTCTCACGCTCCCAGCTCGGGTAACCGTGATGTCTCACACCTTAACTCAAACTCTCCTGGAAATAGTTTTGTGGGAAGGCAGAAATCGGCAGATTCGGCGAACTGCAGAGCAACTTGGATACCCAGTCGTTCACTTACACCGCACGGCGATTGGATCCATTGATTTAAACCCTTTACCTAGCGGTCAATACCGAGCCTTAACCAATCTTGAAGTTGAGTCTTTGCAAGCTGAAGCAGCTATGAAATCAACTGAGTCGCTAGCAGGCATCAAGGAAGATAGTCCATGAAGATCAGCATGAAGATCAGAAGAAAGCAACCACGCCCATTACAGCAAGAGCCAGCAACAAAATTGTCAGAAGTAGGATCACGTCTACGGCAAGCTCGCTTGGAACAGTCACTTTCCCTAGAAGATGTTGCAGCTATAACCAAAATTCAACGACGAATGCTAGAAGCCATTGAAGCTGGCAGAAAGGATCAGTTACCTGAACCCGTCTATATTCAAGGTTTTATTAAGCGATTTGCTGAAGCTCTAGGGGTAGATGAGCCTGAGATCTCTGGTACCTTCTCGACAGAATTTGGTTTGCGATCGGTAAAAAACTCCTGGAGAACCCTACCTGCTGCCCAGTTGCGACCGATCCACCTTTACCTGCTTTACGTGTTTCTAATTCTAGGTGCTGTGAATGGC
>JAYKHH010000211.1:0-2813 GCA_035285265.1 Leptolyngbyaceae cyanobacterium
TCACCAATGCACACAGCCTCATCGGCCAGTTGCACATGCAGGGCTTGGCGATCGACGGTTGAATGGACAGCGACGGTCGCGATCCCCATCTCCCCGCAAGTTCGGATAATCCTTAAGGCTATTTCTCCACGATTGGCAATTAAAATTTTTGGAATCTGCATTTTTCATTGTTTGCCGTAAAAAGCAGTTCAGAGGGGGTTTGAAACGCCCCAACTGTGCGATGAATCATGGCGATCTCCACTCCTATGAGGGGCCGAATCAGCCTTTGCTATCAGCCTGAAAGGAGTTGCGATACATTGGGTTACGTCACGCTCCCTGTTTCACCCCCCTCTCAAACTGGACTACTATTCAGCAGTGGTTAAATGACCGACTGTCTAAGGAGGAATAATCAGGCAGCAAAGCCGTCTTCTATATTCCACCGAAATTGTCCCGATTCAGATGGGCTGCTATTAAATGAGAGTGGTATAATCATACAATGATGACCTGACCTAATGCGGTTGTGGTGGAATTGGTAGACACACCATCTTGAGGGGGTGGCGCTGCAAGGCATGCGAGTTCGAGTCTCGCCATCCGCATTGATTCTGCTTTTGGCAATATGCCTAAGGCAGTTGAAAAACAACTATGAGTTGTGATGACTTGAATTAAATCCGTCAGGAAAGTATATTTTCTGACGGATTTAATTTTCTAGGATTGCGGTGTGGGACGGGTCAAAGATCCGTCCCACGGTTGATTGATGGGGGTGCTGCTAGGTTTGTGGATCAGCCACCCATTCCAGGAATCAGACCTGAACTCAGACGCTTCAAGGCTCGGTTGACCACATCTGCGTAGCGTAGCTCCCCGCAAAGAATTTGGCCAATCCGTTTGGTTGCAGAGGGACGCTTGATCCCAACGTTATAACCAATTCCAGGAATCCGGTAGAAAACTCCTGCTAGGCGTTGTGCCCAGACCATGTCGGCTCCCCATTCTTTATTAATAATCTGGGTATACTCTGCTAAGGCGTTGCTATCACCGCCAAGGGCTTGATCAATGGCGATCGCGGCTTTCATCCCCGTAAACAGCGAAGGACGAATCCCCTCAGCCGTAAAGGGATCGACAATACAGGCGGCTTCTCCTGCCAAAAGAGCATTTTGGGTATGGAGGGGTTGGTCGCCATCCCAGAGGCAGAGAGGATGCCCGTATTGCTTGCTGGCTCTAACATCGACTCCAAACAGATTGCCGTATTCAGCCACAATACTCTTGAGATCTTGAGCTTCACCGCCTCGAAAAGTCCCAATTCCAATCGAGTAGCCATCTGCCTTGGGAAAGTTCCAGATATAGCCATTTTTGACCATGCCAAACTCAAAGTGGGCAATGTGACCATCTTTGACTTCGGCAGGAGCTTCAGCCTCTAATGCACCCCCCAAGCGGCGCTTACGTTCCTTGAATCCCAGCCATTTTGCCATAGATCCCTTGGCACCATCTGCCCCAATTAAATAGCGACCTGTAACCGGGCCATTGGCTGTATTGACTTGCCAGTGGTCACTTTTGAATTCAATCCCTTGGACAGGGGTGTTGTCTCGCAACTCAGCCCCCTGTTTTTGTGCCTGTTGCACCAGGAAATGATCAAATACATCCCGGCGCACCATCCAAACAGGTTCCGGGGTTTCTAGCTCTGCCTCTACAGGGTCTTCCATCTTCCAGGTATAGCGAATCGTGCTAACTTTCAAGGAAATGGCGGGGCTAAAGTCAAAATCAAACCACTGGGCAACTGCTGGAGAAACCCCTCCTCCACAAGGCTTGTAACGAGGTAAGGATTCCTTCTCCAAAAGGAGGACTGAGCGCCCACGCTTGGCTAAGTGATAAGCGGCGCTTCCTCCTGCGGGGCCTGCACCCACAATTATGCAGTCAAACATAAGGTTGAAATTTCACTTAAGTATTATGAAAACTTTAGCAGGTCTCTAGAAAGTCACTCGATGGAAGACTCCAACTATAAAGTTTTCCCTTCTTCCCCGTCGTCTATCAAGGTACTTTAAAGATTTCCTGTTTTTTCTAAGCCATTCCCTGAGAAATGTTATGCATCGTCTCGCTGCTACCCCTGGAGGTTGGAATCCTCAGCAAGAAGGGGTGATCTTCATTCAACAAACCCCTGCCACCCTGGTGTTTCTCACCGCAGCAGATACCGATATTCAAACGTTGGCGCAGGCGATCGCCCTCCTTCCTCCTAACTTCCCAACCCTGCGAGTCGTGAATCTGCTGCAACTGCAACAGCAACTTACCATCGATACCTATGCCGAAGAAGTTTTGGAGTCAGCCCAGGTGATTGTTCTACGTCTCTTAGGGGGAAGGGCTTACTGGTCTTACGGTTTAGAAGTCTTGAAGGAAACGGTTAAACGCAATCGGGCGAGTTTGATTGTGCTGCCAGGAGATGATCGCCCCGACCCAGAATTGTTGAGCCATTCCACCGTGCCCCTGACTACGGTCAATCATCTTTGGCGTTATCTCAATGAAGGCGGCATCACCAATATGGTCAATGCTCTTCAGTTTGTCTCAGATGCGTGCCTAGGAACGGACTATCATCCCCTACCACCGCAGGTGGTGCCGCAAATTGGACTGTATGGGTGGCAGAAAGAAGAGAGATGCGAAGATGTGGGGAGTTCCCAATCCCAAATTTTTAGGGGCCTGTCGGAGATCCCCCCTACCCCCCTTAAAAAGGGGGGCTTCCAGACGTTTCTCCCCTTTTTAAGAGGGGGATCTCTGGCGATGACAGATTCATTTCAGGCATTACTCCAACAGACTCCCAAAGTAGGACTTTTGTTTTACCGTGCCCATTACTT
>JAYKHH010000212.1:0-4031 GCA_035285265.1 Leptolyngbyaceae cyanobacterium
AAATCCCCCAATTCTGGGGGACTTGGAATCCGATCCCCCAGAATTGGGGGGGCTAGGGGGGCAGAGGCAGAGGGAGTTAGAGACTTTTCAAACAGCTTCTCAGCAATCAAGCTCTGATTGGCGTTGCTGATTGCAAATATGAATTGTGTAAGGTCATGGCAGTGCCATGTACTGTCTATCGTGATCAACACCAGCTTTTCATATCCCGATTCAGCAACGCCCTCTTATTTATTGTGACGCTAGAGGTATAAAGATTCATGCAAGGTTCCACCATTGATCCAGCTAAGGCGGATCTCAACTACCATCACAGCGATGAAGCGAAGGTTTCAGCCCACGGGACAGAGCACCACGATTTTCGGATGACGGGTGTGATTGTGTTCCTGTTGGCTGAGAGCATGATCTTTCTGGGTTTATTTACGGCCTATCTAACTTTCCGGGCAGTTGCCCCAAGCTGGCCGCCGGAAGGTACACCGGAGTTAGAGTTACTTCTCCCTGGCATCAACACGATTATTCTGATCTCCAGTAGCTTTGTGATTCATAAAGCGGATACCGCCATCAAGAAAAATGATGTAGCGGGTCTTCGGACTTGGTTTATCATCACTGCATTGATGGGGGTAACGTTCCTGGCGGGTCAGGTCTACGAATACATGCACTTGGAGTTTGGTTTAACCACCAACTTATTTGCCAGTACTTTCTATGTGCTGACTGGATTTCACGGTTTACACGTCACCTTTGGCTTGGTTTTGATGTTGGGGGTGCTGTGGCGATCGCGCCAAGCAGGTCATTACTCTAGCGAACACCACTTTGGCGTAGAAGCTGCCGAACTGTATTGGCACTTTGTCGATGTAGTTTGGATTGTATTGTTTTTCTTGCTTTATATCTTGTAAGACCTCCTCTGCCCAGTCCATCAAACTGAAAATAGCCAGGTTGGGGACGCTCATCCACCTCCAATTTGGCTATTTTTGCTTCAATTTCCCTTGAAATGCCCAGATGCCACCTGAAATCCAACACCTGAAATCCAAGCACTGGCCCCAAGCAGGATCTTGTTAATCAATTTTTGCTGTCAACTCCCCTTCCCCGGACTAATTGACATCTCGATAAAGTGTAGGGCAATACATTTGGGTTAGAATATAAGAAAGACAGACCAGAAAAATAAAATTAATTTTGTATCAGACAATACTACAAGTATCCAATGTTAAAATTTGCCCTGACTGACTAACCCACTCGCAGTAAAAATCTCCCATGCTATTGCAAGAAGTAACTCGAACCCAACCTAATCTCAAGCTAGGGCGAGTTTTGGTTGTTGAGGATGAAGAGCTGATCCGTGAAACGATTACACTGGCTCTTAGGGAAGAAGGATACGATGTGTTGATTGCTGAGGATGGTCGGAGAGCCTTGGACTTAGTCCAAAAACTGGAATCTAGCGATGAAAATAATGGCTTACACCTAGACCTGATTATTCTGGACTTGATGCTGCCTTATATCAGTGGACTGGATTTATGCCGTCTGATTCGCCATGATGGCAGCAGTATCCCCATTCTGATGATCAGCGCTAAAGGAAGCGAGACGGATCGAGTGGTTGGCTTAGAAGTTGGCGCTGATGACTATTTAAGTAAACCGTTTGGGGTGCGTGAGTTGGTTGCCCGTTGTCGCGCCTTACTAAGACGGCACCGCCATGCTCAGCCTCAGGTTGAAGAACCCGTGCTCAAGTTTCGGAATATTGTTTTATATCCTCAAGCCTGTCGAGTGACGCTTTGGGATGAGGAAATTAACTTGTCTCCTAAGGAATTCCGCATTCTAGAACTGTTTATGAGTCATCCCCGCCGTGTTTGGTCTCGCGAGCAACTCATTGAACGAGTATGGGGGCTAGACTTTATGGGCGATAGCAAAACCGTAGATGTGCATATTCGTTGGCTAAGAGAGAAGCTAGAGGCGGATCCGAGCCATCCTGAGTATCTAGTGACTGTACGGGGCTTTGGCTACCGATTTGGATAGTGGGCTGCCTTGCTAAGCCCGTCTCAGATTTTTTGGATTAACTGTATTCGCTATCTGTTTTTTTTGCAGGGTTTAGGATGCTAGCCTTAGTTCATCAGCAGTTAGGTGAACTGTGGCAATTTTGGCATTTTTACTGGGGCTATCCATTGGTTTAGTGCTCTTGAAGCGGCATCAATCCCAATTCCGCCTGCAACTTAGAACTCTGGCAAATCAAATGGGAGGAGAGGCGTTAGCGTCACCTTTTGCGACGCTAACGATCTTAAGTCGAGGGATCGCGACTCAGAAGCAAAATATTCATGAACTACAGCAAGAAGTTGATCTAGGAAAACAACTGCTACAGATAGCCCCAGTGGGATATTTGCAGGTTGATGAAGAAAATCAACTGGTTTGGTGTAATTCGTCTGCCAAACAATTGCTGGGCATTCAACAATGGGAACCCCAAAAACCCCGATTGCTTTTGGAAATCGTCCGTTCCTACGAACTCGATCAACTCATTGAGAATACACGCCAAGCTCAGAAACCTGTTCAGCAGGAATGGGTATTTCATCCCGTTGGATTCAGTACCCATCATTTTACGAAGCAACAAGCCTGTGCCCTGCGAGGACATGGACTTCCTTTGCTCAATGATCAGGTCGGCGTATTCCTAGAAAGTCGTCAAGAAGCGGTGACCTTAGCCCAGCAGCGCGATCGCTGGACTTCTGATGTTGCCCATGAACTCAAAACCCCCCTTACTTCCATCCGGCTAGTCGCCGAGACTTTACAAACCCGTCTAGACAGTCCCTTGCGGAGTTGGGTCGATCGTCTCCTCAGTGAAGTTATGCGACTCAGTAATTTAGTGCAGGATTTATTGGATCTGAGTCAGATGGAAATGAAGGCAGCCAGCAGTTTCCAACGAACTGCTTTAAATTTCACTGAATTGACTCAGTCGGTATGGGGGAGCTTAGAACCTTTAGCCTGTAAGAAGCAACTGCGGTTAGAGTACGTGGGAGATGCCTCAGTGCTGATTCAGGCAGATGAAGCGCAACTCCATCGCGTTTTAATTAATCTGCTCCATAACAGTATTAAGTACAGCCCCCCTCGCCAACAAATCCGCGTGCAGGCTAGCGTGCAAGATCTCAGTGACCATCCCCAGGGATTTCGTAAACAACTGCATTTTGAAGTCATTGATGCGGGCCCAGGTTTTCTGGAAACCGATTTGCCCCATGTGTTTGAACGATTTTATCGAGCTGATCGGTCGCGATCGCGCCAAAGTCCTATTGCCATCTATGGGCAAAAAACTGCCGAACTCATCTCATCATCTCACCTAGAAGCTGAGGCCCATACCGTCCCTGACTCTGAGTTTTTTGATTTACAGCAGGGGGGCAGCAGTGGCTTAGGCTTAGCGATCGTCCAAAAAATTGTGGAAGCTCACCAAGGTTTAGTGACTGCTAGCAATCATCCTGATACAGGGGGTGCGTGGTTACAGGTGTTTCTGCCCTTTGATGCTTAGGGAATTAGGTGTCAGGGGTTAGAGAAAATTTTGGATTTTGGATTTTGGATTTTGGAGGGTGATTGAGCGAAGTCGAAATCTGGATTTTGGATTGGGTCTGTGGTAGAGGCCATCCCCCCGTGGTGGCCCTCTGGTTAGCTATCAGTGAGAAGTTTAGATCCCTTTTCCGTCTCCCGCCCTATTTTTCAAGTCTAAGGAACTTGTAGGACTCTTGCCTTTGGTAGAGCCTTAAAGATCAGATCCAGCCATAGAATTTACAGTTTAGAGCACCATTTCAGAGGTGGTTATGAAAGCTTTGTTGCTCTGGCCTGTCATGCCAAATTCTTTCTGGTCTTATCAAGAAACCTTGGATTTAGCGGGTTTACGTGCGACCAACCCACCCTTGGGTTTAATTACAGTGGCAGCACTGCTACCACCTGACTGGGAAATTCGCTTTGTAGACCGCAATGTGCGCCTGGAAACGGAAGCAGACTGGGAATGGTGTGATTTGGTGATCATTTCCGCCATGATTATCCAGAAGCAGGACTTTCGAGCCCTGATTCAAAAA
>JAYKHH010000213.1:0-3557 GCA_035285265.1 Leptolyngbyaceae cyanobacterium
AGTTTATAACTGGAAATGTCATTCACAAGAAACTGATTAAAAAACAGCGAGGGGGCTATTCAGACATCCTCTGAGATTGACATGTTCTGTAATTCAGGAGAATATTTACCTCCGCCTCTTAACCAAAAACAAATGTGGACAATAGTTGTTTATAGGTTAAGTAAAGATCTTGCCCCCTTATCCTGACAGGGTAAGCGCATCTAAAAATGTGACTAAGTAGACAGACAATCAAGACTAGCCGTGATATAGGAAGAAGTAGAAAGGGCGGCACGTCTATACTCTAGGACTCAGGTGATCCTTTAACTTGTCCCGCTTCCTCCCCCTCTTGATCATGGCCACTGGATTTGCTCCCCCTCGTCAACCCCAGAAAGTCCGCCCGAAGATTCTCGAAGTTCCAGCCCTGAGTCAACGTCTCCAAGATTGCCTTGCCACGATTCCAGACCCCCGAAGAGCGCGAACCCGCTTGCATTCCTTGCCCACCATTTTAACGATCGCGCATCCATGATCATGGGTCACTTTCAGAGAGAAATTATTCTATAAAACCCTATGTATCTCTTCTTAGCTTATTCCTCTTTTAACCATGCCCCGGCATACCCTGAAAGTAGTTACACGTAATCTTGGTTTAATCTTCAAATACAAGCTTCATTGAGTTAATGCTCTGTAGGCTACCTATTGAGAAACGGTTTGAAAAGTCGGCGTTGATGCAGGAGGGTTTGAACGAGTCTTAGATCCCATCATCGCTAGGGGTATGGAAGTACCATGCCCTGACCAAATGCAGATCCTGCAGCAATGCCACAATCTTGAGAATGGCCGATTCCTGAATTTCACAAGAAGAAACCGTGAAGCCTTGGCAAGAAATAAGTATTTACACCGGGAATACCTTAGACTCCTTCTAGCAGTCTCTTGGTTATGGACGGGGATTCGATGACAGTCTCTGAACCATCTGCATGACCTAATGTTCATAGGGATTCTATGCGCCAGCGATTGATTCAAATTCGATATTTTCTCAAGATCAACCTCTGTAGACATTCCAGAATTCTCGCACTTGCCAGGAATGAGTGAGGGTTGGGGTTGATTGTGATCGACTACCGTGCTTCACAATCAGCCTGCTGCATGAGTCCTGACAAATGAAAGAGGAACGATGAACATGCTGCTTGAACAATGCTGTCCAGTTTGTGACTCTCCCAAGTTGGAAGCATTTTTTGAAATGACCGAGGTTCCAGTCTTCTGTAATCTCCTCTGGCCTGATCAGCAAGCTGCTAAAAGTTGCCCGAAGGGAGATATTCAACTAGCGTTTTGTCCTGCCTGTGGCTTTATTGGCAATGTCGCCTTTGATCTGGCACGGCTGAAATATTCCCAGGCATACGAGAATTCCTTGGACTTTTCACCCCGGTTTCAGAAGTATGCCCAATCCTTAGCAACCGCCCTAGTGGAAGACCTGCACCTGTATGACAAAACCATTGTGGAGATTGGCTGTGGTAAGGGAGATTTTCTAGCTCTACTCTGCAGATTGGGGCATAACCGAGGCATTGGCTTTGATCCAACCTACATCCCTTTGCCAGAGCATCAGGTGCTAGGGAAACAGTTCCAAGTTATTCAAGACTTCTATTCAGAACGCTACGGGAATTACCAGGCAGACTTTTTCTGCTGTCGGCATACGTTGGAGCATATTCCCACACCCATAGGCTTACTGCAGACCTTGCGGAAGAGTATGGGCGATCGCGACCAAACCCTTGTTTTTCTAGAAGTGCCCAATGCCCTGGATACCTTCTGCCACCTGGCTATTTGGGACATTATCTATGAACATTGCTGCTATTTTGCACCAGTTACCCTGGCCTACGCTTTGGCAGCCAGTGGTTTCCAAGTTCAAGGTTTAGCAGAAGCGTACCAAGGACAATTCTTGACGATTACCGCAACTCCCAGCCATCCGCAGCCAGATTTTACCGAACAGCATAGGATCGCCGTACAAGAACTTGCGGATGAAATCGCAGCCTTCCCAATCAAATTTCAGCACAAGGTTAAGACCTGGCAAGAGCAATTAAATCAGTTTTTGGCTAGGGGAAAACGGTTGGTGATCTGGGGGGCAGGCTCTAAAGGTGTGACTTTCTCCAATCTACTGCAGACCCAAGATCAGATTGAATACATGGTAGATGTTAATCCTCGCAAACACGGCATGTATGCGGCTGGCACTGGACAACAGATTATTCCCCCTGAATTACTGCAAGAGTATCAGCCCGATCTGATCCTAGTGATGAACTCGATCTATGAATCTGAAATCTACCAAATGCTGCAAAGCATGGATCTAGATGCTGAAACTTTATGCGTTTAAGAGAATTTTCCTGGATCTTGTCGTCAAATGACCATTAGCCAAGACCTTAGTGCCTTCCCTTAAACAGCAACGAGCATGGAGGGATTCGAACCCCCGACCCTCAGGACCGGAACCTGATGCTCTATCCACTGAGCTACATGCCCTTACCTCCAAAAGCATAGCACTTCCTAGCCGAAGCGGGGGGAGATAATGTATGAAGTTAAAAATTTATTTTTGCTTGCAGCAATTGTCACACTGACCGCAGCGCAATCCTTGAGCCTCCTTCGTAAAGCCAAAAGCTTTTAGCAGAAATTGCCAGCGGCATTCACGACATTGGAGATACTGGGTCATTTGTTGAGCTGCACCCGTATTTTGGGCCATCGACTCCAGCGAACTTGCCGTTGCAGCAGCCGGAGCCGCCTGCATCACATAATGAAATGGATCTTGCCAGTGGAGTTTCCCGGCACCGTGCAATAGGGAGAGGGCGATCGCCCCATCCCGAAATTGGCGACTGACTGCCGTTACTTCTCCAGTCCGGGGCAGCTTACCTGCTAGTTGTTGGGCAACTTGTTGCTGCGATCGCACCTTCTCTTCAAAAAATTTCCGTCGTTGCTGATCTTCCGGATCTAACCATCCCGTGGGTTCGCTAATCAGCGTCAAAGCTTGGGAGGGCTTGCCATCCCGTCCAGCTCTCCCCACTTCTTGAACGTACTCGGATAAGAGGGACGGGGCGTGAAAATTGACGACCCACCGGACATTCGGTTTATTGATCCCCATGCCAAAGGCACAGGTACACACTACAAATTGAGTTTTGTCACTAATCCAATCAGTTTCAATAGAGCGGCGCTCGCTGGGGCTTAACCCTGCATGGTAGGCAGTTGTGGATAGTTTTTGCTCAGTCAGCCATTCTGCCAATGTTTCACTATCCCGCCGAGTTCGGACATAAATCAAGCCTGCCTGCCCCGGTCTAGCTTGAATGAATTTCAACATCTGCTGTCGCCGTTGTCGGGGAGTCCAAGCAATTCTTACACTTAGTGCTAAATTACTCCTGTAAGGGCTGAGTTGAAATACCTCTGGTTGAGACAATTGAAGAATCCGTTGAATCGTCTGCTGGGCTTGGGGATTGGCGGTAGCGGTAAAGGCGGCGATCGCAATCCGAGTTCCTGCTGGTTTAGTTTGCAACAGCGCTGGACGTACTGCCCCCAGACGATAGTAGGCGGGTCGAAACGTCTCTCCCCACTGGACTAGG